>JAFGDA010000009.1 GCA_016932375.1 Actinomycetota bacterium
AAACAGATATGAGTAAATTCAAGGCTTATAAAAATGTTGATGAAAATTATGTGGTGCCTGAAAAAATGCAGGCCGCGGTACTTTCGGGACCGGGCTATAATAACTTCAAAATAGAAGAAGTAAAAGTGCCATCCCCGGGACCGGGCCAGCTACTTGCAAGGGTTGACGCTACCACACTATGTGTTTCAATGCATAAGCCCATCACCCAGGGGCCGGAAAACAGCTATTTCTACGGCTGGGATCCTGCCAGAAACCCCCTCATACTTGGAGATGAAGGCTCTGTGACAATCGTTAAGGTTGGCAATAATTTAAAAAACAGCTATAAGGTTGGCCAGCGTTATACCATACAACCGCCGGTAAGGTGCGCCCCCATAAACAACAGGCAAAACTACAGTAATAACGGCAGGGGAATCGAAAGGCTTGCCATGGGATACACTCTTGGAGGTTTTTATTCAAAATATGTCCTTATTCTTGAAGAAATCATAAATAATGAAGCCATGGTGTCACTGCCTGATAACGGAATGCCCTACTTTGCAGTATCACTTGCAGAACCGATGTCAACTATTGTAAGGTCTCACCACCTGCATCTCAGGGAATACCAGGACAGCCCTTCTTCCCCCTGGAAGATAAAGCCGGGTCTTAAAGAGGGAGGAACCACAATAATAATCGGCCAGGGCCCCATGGGCAGGCTCCATGATGAATTTGCCTTAAGGGTTAAAATAAAAAACCTGGTTATGGTTGAAGTAGATAAAAAAAGGCTCTACTGGGGAAAAGACAATATTGATCCGAGGGCCAGGGAAAAAGGGATATCCACCTATTATATTAATCCCGCAGAAGAAGACCTGTTCTCAAGGATAAAAGAGATAACTGACGGAAAGATGGCGGATGATGTATTAATACCTGTGGGAAATGCAAGGGTCCAGGAAGAAGCTATAAAATTAGCTGGAAGAGGAGGAAGGGTAAACCTTTTTGGCGGGACAAAAGGGGCCAAAATAGAAGTTGACCCGGTATTTTTCCATTATAATGAAGGCGAAATTGTGGGCTCATCAGGAGCCGAGGTCTATGATATGATGCAGGCCATTGATGCAATTTTCAGGGGAGACATAGACCCGGGACTCCATACTGCACTTATCGGAAGATTTCCTGATATACCGGAGCTTCTCGAAAAAGCCGTAAATGGTGGGTTTGATGGCAAGGTTGTTATATATCCTCACCTTGCTCTTGACAAAGCTGTCGAGACCGGTGGCAAATGGGACAGGCAAAAGGAAGAAAACCTGTTCGAGAGCTGCCTTCCTGGTTAGGCACGATATGATTAGGCCTGACATCTTGAAAATTTTGTTAAAATCCCGGACCGCAGGTCTTTTTTATTGTTTGCTTTTTTATTTATGGATGTTTTTTAACTATGCAAAGGATAGATGATTATGAATACCGGATATAATAGCCTGCATAACAAAATTGCAATTGTTACCGGAGCGGGTTCAGGCGTTGGAAGAGCCATTGCCCTTAAGCTTGCAGAACTAAAAATTCATGTCTGCATGCTTGACATATCAAAAGAAAAAATGGAGGAAACCTCCGGCATAATAAGTAGGGCAGGGAATAATTCAGATTGCTTTCTTTGCGATGTTTCAAATGAAGAAGACGTATCAACCGTATTTGATAAGATTGAAAAAATGGGGGAAATTTATTCTGCTGTTAACAATGCAGGCATCGCCCCGCAGGAGAGCTATTCCATTGCCGATGCACCTGTTGAGCTATGGGACAGGATCATGGAAATAAATGTAAAAGGTTATTTCCTGGTTACAAAATATGCGGAAAAATATTTCATCCGGAAATCCGGAATGAGTGAAAATAAAAGATACGGACAGGGTTCGATTGTTTATGTCTGCTCCAATTCAGGAATATTCGGCTCCAAAAAAAATATCTACGGTATCTCCAATGCTTCAAGGATATGCATGATGAGGCAGGCAGCTCTTGAAATGGGTGATTACGGTGTCAGGGCAAATGCGGTAATACCGGGTGATATCCTTGAGGGCAGCGGCATCTGGGATGAGAAGTATCTTGCCCAGAGGGCAAGTGCCAAAGGCTTGAGTATAGAGGAAACGAAAAAATATTATGAAACAAGGGCGCCACTCGGCATGAAAGCAACAGCGGAACAGGTGGCAAAAATCGTTGCGGCCCTCATACCGGCTGGTGGAATATTTGAAAACACCACCGGGCAGATAATAAGGTGTGATGGCGGCCAGATCATGATGTGAGCCCGTTATGAGACTGAAAGCTTTTTCAATATCCTGCATAAGTTCTGAAATATTACGGGCCTTTCCGGGATAGTTGCCAGTCGCCATTAAAAAAATCAAAGCTTTCTTAAAAAATCCTCAAGCCTGATTCCCATCTCGATATAGGAATCATAGAGCTTCTTATAGACCCGGACATTTTGATTGTCAGGATAATATGTTACAAGAATACTACTTGCCATATTCTTCCGGGCTTCTTCTACGGATCCATAATATCCAGAAGCCACTGATGCAAAAATTGCTGCGCCCAGTGCTATAGCCTCGGATGATTTTGCCACTTTTACAGGTATGTCAAGGACATCAGCAAGTATCTGCATCACAAAAGGTGATTTTTGTGATACTCCCCCTATTGCCGTAACTTCGTTCATGGACAGCCCTTCCTCTAAAAACCTTCCCACAATTGCTTTTGAACCAAACGCTGTTGCCTCAGCCAGGCTCCTGTATATCTTAGGAGCTGTAGATCCAAGGGAAAGTCCTGCCACTACACCTTTCAACCTCGGATCAGCAAACGGTGTCCTCCTTCCGTTCAGCCAGTCAAGTGATATAATCCCGGTATCCTGCGGTCTTATCCTTGCAGCTTCTTTTTCTATTGTCCTTAAGATATTTCCTTCAATCCCGGATAAAACCTCTTTTGATCTAACGATGTCAATAATTTTGGAATTGACCGGCACCGATTTAAGCGGCCACGAAAGTATATCCTTAAACCATGCATATACATCCCCAAATGACGACTGGCCAGCTTCATAACCAATCATGCCGGGTATTATTGAACCATCAACCTGCCCACATATGCCCGCAATCAATTTTTCGCTGGATTTTTTTGGTCCAACAGCCATATCGCAGCTACTTGTCCCTGTAATTTTTACAAATACCCCTTCACTTATTCCTGCACCAACTGCACCCATATGGGCATCGATAGCACCAACAGTAACGGCTATGCCTTCATTCAACCCGAGCTTTTCTGCCCACCCTGCAGTCAGGCGGCCTGCTTTATTCTCCGACGTAAAAGTATCTGTATAAAGCCTTTCCCTCAAACCTGAAAGAAGCGGGTCAACCTTAAATAAAAAGCCTTCGGAAGGAAGGCCTCCCCATTCCCTGTGCCACATTGCCTTGTGCCCTGCAGCACACCTGCTCCTTTTTATTCTTCCTAAATTGGTATTACCTGTAAGAACTGCTGGAATCCAGTCAGCAAGCTCCACCCATGAATAAGCCTCTTTCCTTACATTTTTATCTGACCTTAAAATATGGAGTATCTTTGAGAAAAACCACTCCGGTGAATATGTGCCTCCAGAGTATTTTGTATAATCTACTCCACCCCGGGACCTGGCTGCATTGTTTATCTGCTCTGCCTCTTCAACCGCAGTATGGTCCTTCCATAAAATAAACATCGCATCGGGGTTATCTTCGAATTCCTTCTTCAATGCAAGGACAGTGCCATTTTTATCTACAGGTGCGGGGGTAGAACCTGTGGTATCAACACCTATCCCTATGATTTTTTCATTTAAATTGCCGGGAACCGATTCAAGGGCTCTTGATACCACTTCCTGCATTGATTCAAGATAATCAAGGGGATGGTGCCTGAACATGTTTTTTGATGAATCGCTGTACCTGCCCTGACTCCACCTCTTGTAATTTACAGCCGCAGCAGCTTCCTCTTTTCCGTCTTTTACATTAACTATCAGGGACCTTACCGAGTCAGTTCCAAAATCAATGCCCATAACATATCTGCCGTCATGCATGCAGTCCTCCATTTTAAAACTTTTAAAAACATATCCCGTTTTCAAATAATATTACCAGACGCAAAATATACTTTCAAAGAAAAAGCTCCATATTTAATGGAGCTTTTTAAATTTCCTTTTCCATATCAGGCAGGTTTTAAATGTACGTCCTGCCGGTAACCTGTGTATTTATTTCTTTTTCAGCTCTTCAGGAAGCTCAGGAATTACAAATACCTGCCCAACATTTATAAGGTTTGCGTCCTTGATTATTCCGCTGTTTGCCTTCTGTATCAGTTCCCAGTAAGGCTTTGAAGCAGAGCCATAGTATTTTTTTGCAATAGCACTCAGCGTATCTCCCCTGACAACAGTATGTCTTGCTATGATTCCTGGAGAAACCGCTTTTTTTGCGGCCCCGGAAATATAACCGGGAACGATACCTGGTCCCGGACCAGGCTTTGCCCTGCCTGAAACACTGCTGTACTTTTTACGGATTGCAGCGCTTCTTTTTTCAGCTTCCATTCTGTCAAGTTTTTTCTTTGCTGCATCTGCACGGGCTTTCTGGATTTTTGCAGCGTTTTCAGCAGCCTTTGTCTTTGCTTCGGCACTCTGGACCTTT
The DNA here is from genome assembly GCA_016932375.1 of Actinomycetota bacterium. Taxonomy (GTDB): domain Bacteria; phylum Actinomycetota; class Humimicrobiia; order Humimicrobiales; family Humimicrobiaceae; genus JAFGDA01. Next base: position 4,626 of record JAFGDA010000009.1, read on the forward strand.
TTCTTTGCCTCCGTTGCAACCTTTTTAGCCTCTTCTACCTCTTTCTTACCCTTGCCAAAAAGAGCCATTTTGATTCCCTCCTACTTCTTTTTTATTGAATTATATCTTTACTTTTTAATAAAAATTATCATTGGATATCCACGCACTAAATTGTATGGAACCCTGCCCTGCAGGTTTATTATATAAAAATAATTCCGTTACCGATTACGGCATATTTAAAGACCTTTAAATAAGATAAAAGACTGAATGGCTGTATGCTTTCTCAAACTGCTGCAACGCAAAATTTTACCCGGATCATTAAATATGCAAATTCATACTATAATATACCGCATGCCCTCAGCAGGAAAAAAACCACTACCGCTATTACCAGGACTATCAACACGGACGCACATCCCGACCTCTTCTTATTCGTTGCAACCGGTGAAGTCTGCTGCGTGGGCTGGGTCTGCTGGGTTCCCTGGGTCTGTGTAACCCCACCCAGTATCTGTCCGAGAATATCTCCTATACCAGTAAGGCTCTGGGCCTGGTTACTTTCCTGCCCTAAAAGATTTGAAAGGCTGCTTACACTCAGTCCCTGGTTTCTCTGCGTCTTTCCAAGGGCCCCCATCAGGATAGGTGCTGCCATTGTCAGGAGGCTGCCGATTGAGCCCATGTCAAGGCCTGTTTTTGCACTCAAGCTTTTTTCGACTGTCGGCCTGCTGTTCCCGAGAACATGCCCAAGGATTCCATCACCGGAACCCTGCTTATAATTGGAAATGTAATCAGAAAGATTATTGAGTATGCTGCCATCATGGTCCTTTGCAAGTGCATCAGACAGCTCCCGGGCACCTTCGGGTTTTGATGAATTTTTGGCAAGAGCCCCGGTAAGGACTGCCATAACATCCGGCAGTGCCTCCTGTGCTTTTTCTTTGGGCACACCTATCTGCTGGCTTATCTTGCCAAGTGCATCACCTCCGAGCATACCCATGATTGATTCCAACATTGAAGACATTTTGACCCCCCCATTTTATTGGTTAATAAAATATATTTTTAACC
>JAFGDA010000080.1 GCA_016932375.1 Actinomycetota bacterium
ATTTAAAATTATTATAATTGAAAATATCAGGAAACCTGAATCTTAAAAAATAATAAATTAGGTTAACCCCCGATTCTAATTTTATTAAATCCTTTATCTTTATAAATTTTTAAAATATTTTCTACCTCGTCCTTTTCTGCCGGCCTGTTATTTTTTAATTTGTAATCTATATTTAAGTAAACATATTTAGACCTGCCCATTTGATGAAATGGCAATAACTGGATTTCGCATTCCCTTGTCGGTAAGTTTTCTTTTTTTCCCAGGTCGTCAAGATAACCGATAATTGATAACTGGTCATCCTCATTTAAATTTACTCCCGGTATTAATGGAACCCTTATAATTATTTTACTTCCTGATCTCAATAGTTTCTCAAAATTATCCAGGATTATTTTGTTGGTTACACCTGTGTACTTCCTGTGTTTTGCAGGATCTATGAGTTTTATATCATAAAAAATAATATCACAAAAATCCTTTATCATTTTAAAATTTTCCCACGATGTGTAACCACAGGTCTCAACTGCAGTATTAAAATAATTTTCCTTGATTTTTTTTAGCAGCATTCGGGCAAATTCAATCTGTAATGTAAATTCTCCCCCGCTTATCGTAACTCCACCGCCTGAATTATTATAATACTGGGAATCCTGCATTATTATTTCCATAACTTCCTGCAGGGTATACTCCCTGCATACTTCTTCCAGTGCACCAGTAGGACATGCTTCTGTGCATTTCATACACCTATTACATAAATATTCATTTTCTATAACAATGCGACCACTGTCTTTTTTTATGATTCTTAGAGGGCATGCATCAATACAGTCTCCACAATCAATGCATTTCTCCTTTTTCCAGATTATTTTACCTTCCATGTTAAATCCTTCAGGATTGCTACACCACCAGCATCTGAGAGGACAACCACAAAAAAAAACTATTGTCCTTATACCCGGACCATCATGGACAGTATACTTCTCTATACTAAAAATTTTTCCCTTTTTTGATCTACAACTATTTATTTTGTCTCCTGCTTGATTAATAAAATTACCTTAATGGACATTATATTCGGTCCGTTTTATTATTTCATTCTGCAATGCCTTATCCAGGCTTGTAAAAAACGCACTGTAGCCTGCTACTTTTACAACCAGGTTCTTATATGAATCAGGATTTTTTTGAGCATCGACAAGCATTTCCCTGGAAACAATATTGAACTGGACCTGGAATCCTTTTAAATCAAAATATGTCTTCAACATATCGATAAACTTCAATATCCTGATATCATCAATCAACAGAGCTGGATGAAATTTCATATTAAATAAAATTCCATTGGTCTGGTACTCATGGTCCATCTTTGCCACAGATTTCATTGCAGCAGTAGGTCCATTGATATCCGATCCAGGTGTGGGTGACAGATTGTCTGCCAGCGGGCTCCCTGATTCCCTGCCGTCCGGAGTTGCGCCTACTGGAATACCCTTTACAATATTACCGGAAATAGATTGCGGAGAAGGAGCAAAATAACCATTTCTGTATGTTTTATACTTCTCAAGTTCCCAGACAGTTAAAAGTAATGCTCTTTTAGTTAAAATATCAACTGCGTCAATATCATTACCATATTTTCCAGCCTTGTTTAATATTGTATTCCTTATACTTTTAGCTTCATGGCCACTGAAGTTTGAATCAAGACTTGCCTTTAATTTGTCTAATTGAAAAACCCCTTTATCAAAAACAAGTTCTTTAATCGCCGATAATGAATTGCCCACATTTGCCACCCCATGTATAACCACCAGTGTATGGTTGTGATTTGGGCCCTTTCCCCTGGAAACATCCATGGCATTTTCAATCCTGTGCTTAATAAGACCGGATAAAAATGGGGTCGGTGTCAACTCCTCATAGGTTTTACTGGTTATTTCATCAAGTTTTGGAATAATTCCAATATAGAATTCCATTTGTTTTTTAAACTCTTCAATTAATTGGTCAATATTTTCGATATCCTCCAGGCCCTTTTCGCCCGCCAGCAGGGTAATATTATTGTTTTTATTCAGGCCCTTATTTAATGCAAGCTCCAGTATTTTCAATAAATTTACATGTGTGGTGCCACCGTTAAGCGGGCAGCTTAATGCGGGTATTCCCGGTTCGCAACACCCTATTATAGCCCAGTCCCTGGCATCTTCTAAAGATAACCCTTTCCTTAACAGCATCGGTATTGCAACTTCATCATTAAAGAATGAAGGCAGGCCTCCCTTATGCTCAAAAAGTGTCTTCACTGCTTCTACCATAAACTTCCTCGAAATATTATCATGGTATCTCACAACCGTCGTAGGTTGGGGCAGTTTCAACTCCTCCGTCGCTTTCAAACATAAAAAACTTAATTCATTTACAGCATCAGTCCTGTCCTTTTTCATCCCTCCGAGGGTCAGGGTTTGAAATAATGGATACCCATGCATAACATAAGTATGGTACCACGCTCTTACCTTGTTTATTTCATTCGCTTTTATCCAGAAACATTCCAGTAACTCAAGGGCTTCTTTTTCAGTAATAACCGAATCCTTTAGATCCCTTTTTAAAAAAGGAAACATATATTGATCAAACCTTCCAAAGGAAATGGAATGTCCATTACTTTCAATCTGTATGGCAACATGAATGAACCAGCATGACTGCAGGGCTTCATAAAAACTTCCGGAAGGATTTTCGGGTACTTTATTGCAAATCTCAGATATCCGCAGTAATTCTTTTTTCCTCCCGGCATCCTTTTGCCTGCCGGCCATATTCTTTGCCAGCTTACTGTATCTGCGTGCAAAATTAATGACAGCGCCGGCACTTATTATTACAGATTCGAGGAACTCAATTTTTTCCCTATCGCAGTCATTATCGTAATTGTATTTTCCCTTTTCATTTTCGGCTTTTTCGATAACATATTTCAATCCCTTATTCAATACCATCTCATAATCAGCTATAATATGTCCGTCACCGGAACTGGTAACGCCGGAATTGGATAAAACATCATTTATTGAAGAACTCTTCGGGTCATAAACTGATAAAATCCTGTCATCAAAACCCTCCCTGATCCTTGAATTTACAATATCATCATGGGTTTTACCCTTCCAATAATCGTAAATTTTTTCAAATTCTACCAAAACTTCATCAGGTACAAGAAATTTATCACGTTTTCTTTTATCAAAATCACCTATTTCCTCTTTTATCCATTCAACCCCAAATTCAGGAAAAAGTGGGGCAGCATGTATTCTGCATGCCTGGTTTCCGACAATTAATTCCTCGTCCTGTATATAAATTGTCATTTTCTTTAAAATTTCATCCAAAACAAGCGCCCTCTTTTTTTGTACCGGAAGACTTTCATTGGCCTTATAAAAATCAGTATATATTTTGGCTCTTTCAGTACAGATACTTGCCTGGCTTTCAATGAAATTATTTAGAAGTATTTCAATTCTTTTATTCATATGTTACCCTCCGTTTAATACGCTCTTTAAAACAACCCTCTCTATTAAATGTAAAAAAATTACTATATTATTTATTCAGGTACATCCATTCCTGGAAAAATTACCTGTTAATATTTAAATAACCCGTGCCAATTTTCATATTTTGTATCTTTAAAATTAAACATTATCCTGATTATAGCCCCTTCCATCCATAATCTTTGAGAAAAGACTCCACCTCTTTCCTCCTGGGCATATTCCTGGCCCCGATTCTCAATGTTTTTAAAAATGCACAGGCATTTGCAAGAACAGCTGCTTTTTCTATCGGATAATCTTTTAATATACCGAACAGGAAAGCACCCTGAAATGAATCTCCCGCGCCTGTCGTATCCTTTATTTCTTTATTGACATTAAAAGCCGGAACCTCTATTGACCTTATTTTTCCGTCTTCCTTGAAAGCAACCACACAACCCTCTTCACCGGTAGTTATAACAACGATTTTTGACCCGAATTTCATTATATCTACGGCAGCATTCCGCATATCCTTTTTATCAGTAAGGTCCGAAACAGCATTTTTACAGGCTTTCAAGATATCTGTTTTAGAAAATAATGTTAAAAGCTCTTTTTCATTGGCATAACCATATTCATAAAGATATCTGGGAGAAATATCAAGGTCAACTGAAACCAGCACTTCATTATTGTTACAGATCTTTGCAGCTTCTATAAGGGGCTTTACCGGCATAAGAAGCAATTCCAGATGGACGGCCCTGCTGTTTTTTATGTAATCCTGCCTTTCATGTATTTCTTCTTTTGTCAAAAAACCCCGCTTGCTCATAGGCATAATCACATGGCATCTTTCACCCGATGGAATAACCTGGATCCAGGCAATAGGTGTCCTTTCATTTTTAACCACAATAGCCCTGCTCAGGTCAATATTATCCGAAGACATTTCCTTATGGAAAATGTCTCCCATGGCATCATCTCCCCTTTTCCCTATAAAGCCGCATTCCATCCCGAGGTATGCCGTTTGTGTAATAGCATCCAGTGATACGCCTGCAGCCTTTGGAGGGACATAGCCGGTAGCGTTAATTTTCTCTTCCTTTTCCGTAAATTTTGAAACGAATGCCACTGTATCCAAAATACAAGAACCTATTCCAATAACATCAAACTTTTTTTCATCCATCCAGATGCTCCTTTCAACAATGAACTTACTTATCGCCTTTTAGTTTGTCTATTTCCCTGTGGACGGATGGAATGGGCGGGCATCCGTCAACACATATTGCTCTTTTACCAAGGGCATTTCTTAAATTAGTTGAATGCTCAATTGCGCAATCCCCGATGAATACGACTTTTCCCTTGACTTCCGAGTAGTCAGGATTATAGGGTTTTGTCCCCACAATCAGGTAGGATATGTCATGTTTATTTTTTACTTCCTTCAGGGCTTCCAGAAAGATGCGCGCTCTTCCGTAACAGTGGATACACGGACCCCCTTCAATTATTGTTATACCCGGAAAAATACCTGAAATCCTTACGTCAGGGAGTTCGAATTTTTCCCTTACATCTTCGATTTTTAAACCATACATTTTAATTTCACTCAAATCCATTTTCCCAAGACCCTGTGCGGCAGCAAGCCTTGTAGTTTCTACCCGGTCCGCTTCAATTCCCATTATCTCGGTGGCAACTGCATCTATTGCCACTACATCATTTCCGGAAATTATCATGTCCATTTTTTTTGTCCCGCCTAGTCTGGGACCAAGCCCTTCCATTGCCAGCGTGGCATCCATTACAGTCAGGTCTGTTTTGACTACTTTATGGATATCTACCAGCTTTTGATTGAGGTCATCTTTGTGAAACTGTATTTTATAACTGTCAGAAATAATTCCATGGTAATTTTTTATAGCCAGGGTGACAAGTGTTTCGAAATGAGTTTTCATAACAGGGACATTTATTACTACATCGGCTTCCATGATTGAAGAGGCTATTTCAGCTTTTTTTAAAATAATACCATCATCTATTTTTATCATCTTCCAGGTATCCATATCAAAATCGATCATCCTTGCCCCGGACATTTTTGCTGCAATATCCATCTTTGTCCTCTTTATTACATCTGCATTGGACCAGAGACCATAACCCAGTATATTTTTACACGAATAGGAAGTGCTATCACCAATATTGACCTGCCCTGCACCTGCTTTTACACATAGTTTCGCTATTGATTCAACTACTTCCGGATTTGTAGTGGCCGGCGGCGGGTAAGGGTATGCGAGATTTGGCTTTATCAGTACAATATCGCCCTCTTTTACATAAGAATTAATCCCACCTATCAAATCTATAGATTTCTTAACAGTTTCAAAAATTGAATCATTTATTTTTAAAATTGATACTTTCGATATCATTTCACTTCCTGTTTCAATAATATTTTATTAAATAAATAATATTGAATCCCCCGGCCGCTTTTATGTTTCCCGTTTTTGTAAA
>JAFGDA010000081.1 GCA_016932375.1 Actinomycetota bacterium
ACGGCCCTTTTAGTATTATTGTTGGAAACAGTAATTTTATGTATGCATTAAATGACAGGATAAAGTTAAGGCCCCTGGTTGCAGCAACAAAGGAAGATTTTCTTTATGTTTCCAGCGAGGAAGCACCAATTATAAAGGTATGCCCCCGTCCTGGCAGTATATGGAGACCGGGCGGGGGCGAACCAGTTATGGGGTTTTTAAAAGACACAAACAAAAGGATTACTAAAAATAAGGCTCCTGCTGTCATATAGCATCATACTGGCATGATGGCCTTTATTATTAAAATTTGATTTTTAACTGTAATGCTAAAATTAATTATAGAAGAATTTTTAAGGAATATGATTGAAGGAAATTTAGATATTTAAAACAGGTGGTATTATTAAATGGCTCTAAAACTGTATCAATCAGAGTTTTCAATTGAAAGGGACGTGGAAAAGTGTATTTCCTGCCAGGTCTGTGTACGCCAGTGCTCAAATGATGTCCATGAATATATCAGTGAAAATGACACCATAATCAGTGACAGCATGAAGTGTGTGGGCTGCCACAGGTGCGAGAGCATGTGCCCGACAGGCGCAATAAGGATAGAAGAAAGGGAGCCACATTTCAAAACCAATTATAACTGGTCATCAGGACACCTTAAAAATATTTACAGGCAGGCGGATGCGGGCGGAGTGCTGCTTACCGGGATGGGAAGCGATAAACCTTATCCGGTCTACTGGGACCATATACTTTTTAATGCTTCGCAGGTTACCAATCCCTCCATAGATCCACTAAGGGAACCCATGGAAATAAAAACTTTTATCGGGAGAAAATCAGTGCAGCAGCAGTATCCTGGCTGTGGACCGGGACCTGGAGAAATCAGGGATACCGGAAAGAAAAAGGAAAAAAATGGGCCAGTGGTAGGCCCGCAGCTTGAACTGTCCACCCCTGTATTATTTTCCGCAATGTCCTATGGTTCCATAAGTTTTAATGCCTGCAGGGCCCTGGCAGAAGCTGCTTCGGAGTTCGGGACCTGCTATAACACTGGTGAGGGGGGACTTCACCGTGACCTTTATGGATATGCCCCGAATACAATTGTGCAGGTGGCCTCGGGCAGATTTGGCGTGGACAGGCAATACCTTAACATGGGAGCCGCAATAGAAATAAAAATTGGACAGGGGGCCAAGCCAGGTATAGGGGGACATCTTCCGGGGGAGAAGGTAACTGAAGATGTTTCAATTACAAGGATGATCCCAATGGGTTCAGATGCAATTTCGCCTGCACCGCATCATGATATCTATTCAATAGAGGACCTTGCCCAGCTAATATACGCATTAAAGGAAGCTACAGGGTGGTCGAAGCCTGTCGGGGTGAAAGTTTCTGCGGTCCATAATATTGCACCAATTGCAAGCGGTATTGTAAGGGCAGGCGCAGATTTTATTACCATAGACGGACTGAGGGGTGGGACTGGAGCTGCTCCCCAGGTAACAAGGGATAATGTAGGGATACCGATAGAACTGGCAATTGCATCGGTTGATGAGAGGTTGCGGGAAGAAGGAATCAGGCACTTCGCATCAATACTTGCTGCCGGGAGCATACGGTCGAGCTCTGATGTAATAAAGGCCATAGCGCTCGGGGCTGATGCAGTAAATATAGGTACCGCGGCGCTGGTGGCAATGGGATGCCACCTCTGCCAGAAATGTTATACGGGTAAATGCAACTGGGGAATTGCCACGCAGGACCCTTACCTGACAAAGAGGCTGAATCCCGAAGTGGGTAAAAGGAGGTTGTTAAATCTGCTAAGGGCATGGTCTCTTGAAATAAAGGAGCTTCTGGGAGGAGCTGGAATAAATGCCATAGAGAGCCTGAGGGGAAACAGGGAGCATTTAAGGGGCATTGGACTTAGCGAAAAAGAATTGTCAATTCTTGGAATCAAACATGCGGGGGAAACCTGGTGATGAAGCTATGAAAAGGATTTTTATAAAGGAAGAATACTGTCTCGGATGCAGGCTGTGTGAAATATACTGCCAGGTAAAGCATTCAAAAAGCAAAAAGATAATAAAGGCATTCAAGGAAGAACTGGTTGACGTACTGCCAAGGGTGCTTGTTGAGGAAATAGGCCATAACGCCTTTGCCATCCAGTGCAGGCACTGTGTTGATGCGCCATGTGTGGCGGCCTGTATTTCGGGAGCCATGCAGAAGAATAAAAATACTGGAGTGGTTACATGTGATGAGGAAAAGTGCGTGGGCTGCTGGAGCTGCATAATGGCCTGTCCTTATGGTGCGATAAAAAGGGACCTTGTGGGCAGAAAAATAGCTTCAAAATGCGACCTCTGCGAAGATGAAGATATCCCGGTCTGTGTGAAGAATTGCCCCAATGAAGCACTGGAATTCAGGGATACAGGTGAATAACGAACCGGTGTAATTTAAATGAACAGAAAAAGCAAAGGAAATATTATGGATAAAGGAAATATTATGAGTAATGATTCCATAGATTACCTTATTATAGGGAATTCGGCATCCGGGCTTGCTGCAGCCGAAAGTATAAGGGAGCTTGACGGACAGGGAAGAATAGTGATTTTAACTGAAGAGGAATATGAAAATTATTCAAAACCCCTGATAACCTATTATCTTGCAGGCAGGATAAGTGCCGGCAGGATATATCTTAAGGAAGAAAGTTTTTACAGGGAAAATAATATCGGGCTTTTAACCGGTGCGAGGGTTATATCCATAAACACAGGTAATAATTCATTGAAGACCGAAGATGGCAGGTCATTTGAATATATCAGGCTCCTTATAGCCAGTGGCGGAAAACCCATTGTTCCTGAAATAAGGCATAGCACCGCAGGAAAGGAGCGCAAAAAGAACCTCGAAAGATACATAGACGGTTCAAATTACGGAAATATTGGCGGGATTTTTACCCTTACGACACTTAAAGATGCTATTGCCATCAAGGAGTATATTGGAAAAAATAAGATTGATAATATATGCATACTTGGAGGAGGGTTAATAGGTCTTAAGTCGGCTGAAGCGTTCCTTGAGACAGGTATGAAAATAACCATTATAGAACTTGCAGACAGGATCCTTGCTGCCACATTTGACCGGGAAGCCTCGGGTATAATTGAAAATACCATCAGGAGTGCGGGAAACGGGATTTATACTGGAAATACGATAGAAGAGATATTTACGGATAATGGCAGGATAAGCGGATGCCGCCTTAAGGACGGCAGTCAGATAGAATGCGGGATGCTTATAATTGCGGTCGGGGTAGTTCCTGGTATCTCCATTACCAGAGGCACGGGAATAAAAACCAGCAGGGGGATACTCGTTGATGATCACATGAAGACTTCTGTAAAAAATGTTTATGCTTCAGGAGATGTCGTGGAAAGCATGGACATATTACTGGGAGAAAACAGGAATATTGCAATCTGGCCACTTGCAGTGCGCCAGGGTTATGTTGCAGGGAACAATATGGCAGGCGGTGAAAAAAGCTACAGCGGGGGATTTTTTATGAATTCGGTGGAAATACTGGGGATCCCTTCTGTTTCAATGGGCCTTACGAATGTCGAGGCATCAGGCGACGGTTCAGTAGAGGTTAAAAAGGAGCTCAAAACTGATAGAAGACAATATAAAAAAGTAGTTATCCGTGATAACAGGATATCGGGACTTATAATGGTTGGGAATATCGAACGGGCAGGGATATATGCCGGCCTCATCAAAAACAGGATAGATATTTCAGGGATAAAACAGGATATTTTCAGGGAAGACTTTGGGATACTGCACCTGCCTTCCAATTACAGGAAGCATCTGGTGGTGGGGGAAGGAATAGAAGTATGAACCACAGGATAAATGCCCGGGGGATGGAATACAGGCAGCTCAATGAAATGATAAGAGGGCTGATAAAAGAAGCCCGGTCAAAAGGAGATAAGAAGGCAAAAATCATATTGGAAAATGTACTGGGCCAGAGGTATATAGGGGATGGCCTTGATGGTGATGATGTGATAACCATATATGGCGTTCCCGGTAACGATCTTGCAGCTTTTATGGATGGCCCCACTGTTGAAGTCCATGGCAATGCCCAGGATGGAATAGGCAATACCATGAACGCCGGAAGGGTAATAGTGCATGGAGACAGCGGTGATATTGCCGGGTATTCCATGCGCGGGGGTGAGATATATATCCGTGGGAATACCGGTTACAGATGCGGCATACATATGAAGTCCTATCTCGAAAAGATTCCTGTTATAGTTATTGGAGGAAGTACCGGAAATTTTCTTGGTGAATATATGGCCGGCGGCATAATCATCCTGCTTGGCCTCCATAACAGGCAACCGGGCTTTTTTCCTGGCGGGCAAATAAGGCAGAACGGTCAGGTAAGGCAGGCAGCCGGTAGTTTCATAGGGACCGGAATGCATGGCGGAACTATATATGTCAGGGGGGATATCGAGGAGCACAAATTAGGAAAAGAAGTGAAGAAAGTTAAACCTGGCCGTGAAGATATTGATATTTTAAGTA
>JAFGDA010000082.1 GCA_016932375.1 Actinomycetota bacterium
TATAATATAAGTGATTGTCACCGCAAAACCTTTTCGCATTTTTCTTTTCAGGAGATCCATTATGGGAGAGAGGAGGTACGCTATGGACATGGCTATCAGCAGGGGGATAATTGCCATCCTGATAAGATAAATGATATAGAAAAAAAGAGCTGCTATTAAAAGGAAACCGATTATAGACCAGGAAAATATCCCGATTTTTTTTATAGCTTCAATACTGTCGGTAGATTTTCTTATTCTCATTGACTTTTATTATATTATATTTAAGACAAAAACATAATTATATGCCTGTTTTTTTTAACCTTATTTTAAAGACGGTTTAAGTGATAACAGGTTTTTATAATGGCCTGCTTTTTATTTTTTAAAAAGGCCTAAATCCTTTTTCATCCAATCTAAAAGATAAAACAGTTAATGGCAGGTTTTCCAGGCTTTCATGATATTTTCCATTGGTTAAAATTAAATAACCGTGCAACAGTAAGGCAGTTGCAATAAAAAAAATAAACAGGATACATAACATGGTCCTGGATACCGGTATGAAGAACTTGGCAATTGAAGTACCAATATAATTATGATAAAGTTTTATCTCATAAAGTTGATATGCGGTTATTTGGGTATAGACATTGCCAGATTGCTTTTAGGGAAAAGGTATGCCAGAAGAATCAGTTGCGGCTTATATAAACAATATAATAACTTTTTTGATATTCATTATAATTATCGCATTTATATTCCTTATCTTTATTGTCATTTCAGGGCTGTACAGGTCATCGCTATCTTTTAAAAATAATAGCGGTCATGGTGCCGGTTTCAGGAAATGGTTTGCAATATGGAAGGACCCCTTCCTTAAGAAAAACCTTTTTATAACCGGAATTACTTTTATTTTTACAGGTTTTATTATCCTGCTTGTTTTTGCGGTTATGGATTATTCAAATATAATAAGCCTGAACCTAATCCTGTTTACAATAGGGCTGGCAGTGTTTTTTATAATTGTAATGCTTGTATATATCGTAAAATCAAAAATAATTAAATAAGGGAATTTCAGTAATATGGCAGGGTCCATTCTTAAGAGTAATTTAAATATACTGGTAGCCGGTTTTGGTTGTTGCAAACGGGAAATATTTGCTGCAAGAGGACCCCTTTATGATATACAGAGATTCGGGCTGAATTTCGTTACGGTGCCGGAAAATGCAGATATCCTTGTCGTACAGGGAATTTATAACAGGGAAAGCCTTCAACGAATGATAGACATTTACGAAAGGATGAATGAGCCAAAGTGGGTTTTTGCTGTAGGGAGCTGCATGATTGACGGAAATATCTTTGACAGGGGTGTCAGGATGCTGGAAAAGTTCAGGGAAAAAGTGAAAATAGATATGTATGTTCCAGGCTGCCCGCCAAGGCCCGAGGCTTTTATTTATGCTGTTTTGAAGTTTCTTGATTATATTTGACGGCTGTACAAACAGTTGTTAAAAGAATTTTAAATATATGGGCTTTTAAACAAAGGTTCCTGAAATTAATAATACCGGACATGGATCCGGGTGAAAGGAAAATAAAACCCTGAATGCTGGGAGAGCTATATAACCGTACATATTCTTCTCCAAAATTATTATTTATGGAGAAAATGGAGAGGAATGTCCACATTTATATAGAGCAGGAAGTAAGCCGCGTATTTAAGGCCGGAAGGGAAATCCTGCTTGAAATCGAAGGACGGAACCTGTCTTCTGCGCTGCACGCTTTTAAAAACATTGCAGATTTTGATTTAAAAGGTCTTGGCGGTATATCATTTTTTAAAAATAAATATGGACCCCAGATGCTGATAAATTTTACCGGGTCCAATCCCGGCTTTTCTCTTTTTGTAAAGACTGGCCTGGACCGGAACAACATCCGGGAAGATTATATTAAAAAGGTAAAGGAAATATCACATTTTTATCCGGCCGCAGATTTTTATTTATGGAACATTGACAGCGTTAATGCAGGCGATTGGGATGCCGTAATTTACAGCCAGACCTTAGAAGGCTTTGATGGTTTTGATTTGTATTTAAATCTTGAAGACGGCTTGATAAAAAAGCTGTGGGTGGACAATGAGATAAGCAGGGTGCTGGATATAGAATTCCTGAGGCATATAAATATCAGTGAAGCAATCACCTGTATATCCAGGTTTGACTGGCAGGCAGGTGTGTTCCCTGAAATTGCACTGTGCAGGGCGTTTGAAGAATACATGCAGCTAAAAATTCCAAGAAGGGCAGATTATATCAGGGTACTCCTGTGTGAGCTTTTCAGGATTGCAAATCATCTCGGGTTTATAACTGGCATGGCTCATATCATGGGATTTGATACTGCCTACAGCTCTTCTTTTCTTGAAAAAGAAAAGGTTTTAAGGATTATAGAAATAATAACAGGCTCGAGGTATTTCCCGAATTTCATGTGCATAGGCGGTATAAAAAAGGATATCAGCAATGAAGTGGCAGGCAGGTTAAAGAAACAGATTCCGGAAATATACAGGAATATCCTGGATATCGAAAAAATACTGATGGATGATTTTACGCTGATAGAAAGATTGAAAGATACGGGTATTATTGAGAGGGATGAAGCATTGCATTATGGATTGTCCGGACCCAATATAAGGGCGTCCGGCTGCCGGAATGATCTGAGAAAAGATGATGATTTTATAAGCTATGGGGATTTTTCATTTACTGTTCCTGTAGGCAGGACCGGGGATTGTTTTAACCGCCTGGTTGTCAGGTTTGCCGAGATATACCAGAGCCTGAAAATATTAAGCCAGGTAACGGGCAAGCTTCCAGTGGGGGAAATATTGAAGAAAATAAATCCTGCCCATGTCGATCTTGGCAGGACTACACTGATTTCGTCTATTGAATGCCCCCATGGGAATATAAAGGTGTACACCGAAGTGGAAGGAAATATGGTTGATGCCATATGTGTTATGGGGCCATCAAAAAACAGCCTGTCAGGGATTGGGGAAATACTTAGGGGTGCCAGATTCGAAGATGTGGACCTTATAATAGGGAGCCTTGATATAAGTCCCGGGGAACTTATCAGCAATTCACATGGTTGATAAGTTAATATATATAAAATAAGAAAATAGCGGTAAAAATTGGTATTAATATTTAAAAAGATAGTGTATCTGCTGTTAGTTATAGTAGTAAATCTTTATGTGTGTACTTATCTTGCAAATAAACTTACTGCACATATGGAGTTGAGGAGAGGGTACCGTGTATCAAAGGCAGGTGGCATCAGCCTGCCTTTCTCAAGATTCTTTAAATATCTTTCCAATGAACCGGGAATAAATTTCTGGACCTTCATGCTATTTGTTTTTTCTTTTTTGATATGGTCAGTATCACCTCTTTCAGCCAGTATGGTACTTATAGATATGGATTCCAGTTTAATGGTAGCCCTGTTGATGCTGCTGGTCATATTAACCTTAAACGTTTCGAGCCATATGCTTACAGGATATAATATGATAATGATACAATCAATGAGGAAAACCGCCTCTGTGCTGTTTTTTATGATACCGGTTTTTTTGAATATTTCAGGTGTAGTTTTAATTAACAAAACCCTTGGCTTTAAAGAAATTATAAATTCACAGTATCAATACTGGAATGTCATATATCAGCCTCTCGGATTCCTGACCACACTCCTATCTGTGTTATTTATATTCAAGCAGTTCAAACTCAACAGGAAAAGCGAAATAGAAGCATTTTCAACTGATTCATGTGAGGGAAAGGGGCTCGGCAAAGCGATAAACAGGTTTTCCGAATATAATATCATATTTGTCCTTATTTATATGCTGACAGTGTTATATCTCGGTGGTTACCAGAACCTATATATTGTCCGTGGTGAGGTAATGCTCGGATTAAAATTCTATCTTATTTTTGTGATAATATTGATTGCAGAGAGGTCAATAGCGAAAATAAATGATTATAAATTGATACAGAGGATAAATATCAGGTATATTTTGCCACTTTCGGTGGTAAATTTTATTGTGACTTTAGGGTTTTTTATTTACCGGAACATATTTGGGTTGATATAGGAAAAATTATGGATATACTTATTTGTCCTGTGTTTCAAAAGATTAAATGGTGGGAGTACCAGGAAAAATAGAGTGGGAGCGTGCTTCAAAAAAGTGGCTCAGGGATGTAATTAGATTGGGTATGCGAGATGGTAAGGCTTATTAAAAATTTCTTTATAGCTTTTGCAAATATTTTCAGGAAACCGAGGACCGTAGTTTATCCTACGGAAAAAATAATAATTCCTGAGGGCAGCAGGGGAATGGTGCATCTTAAATTGGATCTTGATTCACTTGATATGTTATGTGATGGTTGTGGAAGGTGCCAGAAAGCATGCCCCCGTGATTGCATAAAGGTCAGGACAATTGTTGATGAAATGGGCAGGGAGGTTCTGGAGGAGTTTTCCCTTGACCTCGGTAGTTGTATTTTTTGCGGGAACTGTGTTGATGCCTGTAAAATAAGGGCTATTGATATGTCGTACAGATATCAGCTCGCCAGTTCCAACAGGGAGGGGCTCAGGTTTG
Organism: Actinomycetota bacterium; assembly: GCA_016932375.1. Taxonomy (GTDB): domain Bacteria; phylum Actinomycetota; class Humimicrobiia; order Humimicrobiales; family Humimicrobiaceae; genus JAFGDA01. The sequence continues at coordinate 4,541 of JAFGDA010000082.1, forward strand.
GAAAAGAGGAACTTGTAAAACCATCGGGAACATTAAGGGATTTCTGGTAATGGCAATGATTGGTGGTATCAAATGTCTACAGTGAGTCAGTGGATAGTTATGATAATGCAGTATGCGGGCATTGCGGGCATATTTGTTTTTGGCATGACAGTTTTATCTATTTCAGATATCAGGAAGAAAGTGGTTTTTTTCTTCCTGATTTTATTATCTACAGTAATGCTCAGCTATGTCTTTTATCCCGGGACAACTTTTTTCATATCTGCTTTTGGGGCAATTTTTGTTTTCCTGATTATCAACCAGCTTGTAAATCACCTCCATATGATAAACTCCGCCCCCGGAGGGAATGCAGGACAAGGGGAGGATTCAGGTACCGGGACCAATAAGATTAACTATTTTAGGTTGTTGAATATCGTAATACCGGTGTTTTTATGCGGAATTGCCTTTTACCTGGGCTACCACTACTTGCATGATTTCCAGGTTACATGGAAGGATCTGCAGGATATTCCGGCAGCTGGGACAAAGCAAATGGCTGGACAAATATTCGGGTATTACGGGGTGCTGGTTATAATACTGTTTTCGGCCCTGTTTATAAGCCTTATCTGGTTTACAATAATACTTGGGTCCGGCCAGGAAAAGAAAGGCGGTGATAAAGATAAATAACTGGGTCCTTTTTTATATAACTCTTGCAATATTTTTACTTGGTGTTTCAGGGCTTTTTTTCTCAAGGGATTTTTTATCTGCCATTGTCTCCAATCAACTTATGGTAATTGCTGCATTTATAAACTTTTTAAATTTTTCATTTATTAATCCTGGCCAGGTATGGGACAGGGTCTTTGTACTTTCCGGTTTTATTGCAATATACCTTTTTGCTTTTGGTATCATTTTAAATATTTATACCCGGGCAAACACATTAAAGCCTGCAGGGATACTTTTTGATTTCCGGCTATTCATATTCAGGAAAAGCGACTGGTGGGGAGAGGATAGAATATAATAATGGAATTTGTCAGGACAATAATTGCCACTATGGGACCTTTTGGAAGCATTGCGGTTCTTGCTGTTGCAGTTTTTTTTATGATTTTTTTTGGATTTTCAGTCAGGCGGGGGGTAAAGATCTCTGCAGCGGTTCTTGCAGCGGTTTTCCATATCCTTTCAATCATAACAGGATTTTTTTATGCCAGGAACGGAGGTAGCGGCAGTAATCTCCTTGCAGGCCAGGGAGGGATAGAATTTGTCCTGTCCACCATGGTGATATTCATGAGCCTAAACTTGCTGCTTTCGTTTTCAATGAATAATATGGATGACCCTGCTTTTATAAGGATATTGATCCTGCTTGTCTTTTCAACCATTATTGCAAATGTATTTATAGTATCAAGGGATTTTATAATGCTGTTTGCCAGTTTTACCCTGTTTATATTTATGGTTTTTCAATTAATATCGGTTTTAAATCTTAAAAACACCGTGGCATGTGGGAAAATCAATAAATTTGGGGTTCGTTTACTGGCAATTCCGGCTTTCCTGTTTTTTGCTTTTTCACTTATATACATAAGGGCGGATATAAGGAATCTTTCCCAGGTCCAGGGGCAGGATCTTTTTTCAAATCCTTTTATAGTAACAGGGTGCATCATAATGGTGATTTCAATTGGCTTATATCTTTGCCTGCCACCTTTTCAGGGCAGCTACCTTGGCCTGATAAAAAAGATCGAAGGGTATTCAATCGGGGTTATATGGTTGCTCTATCTTCCATTGGGGATAGCAGCAGTCATAAAACTGAGCCCTTTTATATATTCACTACCAGCCGGAAGATATGATCTTGCAGGTATTATTTTTATGGTTTTTGCCCTTTTTGGGTTTATCGCTTCAGGTGCAGCTGCATCTGGAACTGCAAGCCTTAGAAGGATCCTATCTTTTATGGCTCTTTTTTATGTCAGTTTCATATTGATGAACCTTGCCCTGTTTTATTTGAATATCGTAGAGCTTGAGCTTGCATCCCTATTAAACACAGGCGTTCTTATTCCGTTCATATTTAACTTCCTCCCCTGGTATATGTTGATGGTTTTTCTTGAAAAGCATTTAAAGTCGGATTCAATCGGGAACCTGAGGGGCCTCGGGAGGACAAATATATGGATTTCAGTGAGCCTTACAATAAACCTTGCCTTCTGGCTTTCTACTGCTTATTTCATGTTCCCTTTTTACAGGTTTCTGGGGGAAGGGAATTTCCCGGCATTACCTGTGGCAGGAAAGATACTGCTTGCGGGTTATTTTATTTCTGTAATCTTTCTGGGAATAAATATCGCCAGGATCATCAGGGAATTGTTTAAAGCTCCATTGCAGGATTTAAGGCCAGGAAAGTTTTTCATCCCTGTATTCTACCATATTTACCTGGGATTTTTTATGGTAGTCATTTTGGCGCTGCTGATACTTGTCCTTATCGGGAAAATTGAAATAACAGGAAGTAAGATAATTTTCTGGAAAATGGTAATCGGCCTTTTTTAACACAGAAAAATACCATATCCATTGTGGATATGACGGTCCGGCAGATCTACCTGTTTATCTGTTGCTGCCTGCAAAACAATGGACATCTTCCTGATAGTAAATATGAAAGTCATTTTAATTTTCTTAAGGAAAAAGAGGTCCCTTTACTTGAGAAAGTAATTCAATCAAAATATGGGAATTCATGATTTCAGTAGCACAGGAACATTGCATACTGAAAAAAGGTTATTGAAAAATGGAAGAAGAAAATATAAGAAGGTTTAATTTAAAACATTTGCTGTTAATTATACTGGTTCTTGTTATAACACTGGGCGTAGTAATGAGCATCAGGAATTTTTCATTCAAAAAGGAGTACGAGCCCACAACGGCACTTGTGGACTTTCTGCCAAGATACAGGTTGATAGACCTGACAGGCACCGGAAATATTAGCGACATGGACGGTGATGGCATTTATGATGTGGAGGACCTGGTCCTTGGCGCCAAGAGACAGCTTGATAATCCTGCGAGGAATATTTTCCTGGAAGGTTCCGGACAGGCAAATTACTTCGCCGGAGGGGATCCTCCCCCCGAACTGGCAATATCAACCGATATAATTGCGCGTGCTTATGAAGAAGCCGGGTACAGTATAAAGGACCTGATGCATGAAGATATAAAGAATAATTTTGATGATTATCCTCTAAGGCAGATATGGAACCAGGGCGCCCCCGATCCCAATATAGATTACCGGAGGATACAGAACCTTGAGGTATTTTTCCGGAGGAACGCGAAAGTACTTCCGGTGTATTTCAGCCAGTCAGATAAGGAAAACCTTGAGACATGGTTCCCGGGGGATGTGGTTTTTTTTGATATGGATGGGGATGGTTTTACGGACTGTGCCGGCATAATATCCGACAATACCACAAGGATAGGTACTCCCAAGGTAATTTATAATTATGTTGAACCCGGCTATACTGTAGAACAGGATATGCTGGGGACAAGCTTAATCACCGGTCATTATAGCTATCCGGATTAAATTTGCTTTTTTTCCTCTTTAACGGCTTGAAGATCTTGCTAAAAAAAATCCTTATATGAGGCCAGAAACCCTCGCTGTACCTGGTGGAAAAGTCATAGGCGGCGTCTTCAAGACCAATGTTTTTACATTGGTATTTTTCCCTGAGATGATATTTATGGGCAATTATCCATACATAAAGGTCGGATTTTGTACGGTTGGGAAAGTTTTCGACAATTCCATATTTTTTAATGGTTTCAAATGAAGGGAGATAAACATTATCATACCAGTAAAGGGCTGCCTCTTTAAAGCTTATCTTTTCACCATCATTACCGCTGCTCTTTTCATCCAATCTGTATTTATATTTGTTTATCTGGTCAAGAAGAAAATCATATTTGCCCGGTATTGTGAGTCTTATCCTTATATCAGGCCTGCTTTCCTTGAGCCCGGTTATCTTCAGGAATTTTTCCCTTTCTGCAAGCAGTATCATATCCTTGGGATCCATTTCCCTTGTAATGGGGACAGGGGTTTTAAATTCTATCACTTCAGCATCAATATATTTTACCCCCATTCTTTTGGCGACACTTACCCTGTGGTTCCCGTCCAGGACAAAATATATTTCCCCGACCTTATAAAGTTTTATGGCAGGCAGGTTGATATTATTTGCATATGCACTGTAAATATAGGCCCATCGGTGTTCAAGGTGGGCTCTTTTTGGAAGAAAATAATGGTCAAAATCCTTATACCTGTCAATGCTGCCTACAATATCTTTTACCCTGACAGGTTTGACACCAAGATATCTCTGGTTATGCAGTTCCAGTTCCTTCTTTATTTCATCAAATGAAAGAAGCTGGTTCTCCCGGCCACTGATAGCAAACTTCAGGTTGTTAAGGAGGGACCGGAATCTCGCTGATTCGAATTGTTCCCTGGCTGCTGTTGTCCCCTGCATTTTTAACCTGCCTTATAATAGTGGACTGTAAGTTATCCTGTATATCATTTAATAGTATATCAAATAAGGAAAATTTTTTTTCATATTATATTTGCGGGATTGCAAAAAATATAGGGTTAAAAGTTTTTATCAGATTTCGAGGACCCTGTAACCATAGGCGTTTATAACCTTCGTAGATCCTACCTCAGTCATCCACTGCTTTTTGCTGTAAAGATGTATATGGCCATGGATGAAATATTTCGGCTCATATTTTTTTATCAGTGTATTGAAACACTTAAAACCTGTATGGCACAGGTCTTCCTGATCATGGATTCCATAGGGAGGTGAATGGGTTAAAATTATGTCGATATACCTTTTTTTAAAAATCCGGTTAAAAACCAGCCGGGGCTTTAACCTGTTTATTTTCATGCACATCTGGAAATCGGTGTACTGGTGTTTTCCTATGTTGTAACGCATTGAACCTTCAAATCCTGCAATGAGGATACCATTATACTCGACAACCTTGTTATCGATATTGACGCATCCTTCGGCCCCGCCAGTTATAATCCTGTTTTCACAATAAATCTTATCCTTATGATGATTTCCGAATACATAAAACAGGGGTTTGTTTAACATTGTTACAATAAATTCAAGATAGTTATTGGGAAGATCCCCACATGAAAGTATAAGGTCTATGTCTTTCATCCTCTCCGCAAGGGATGGTGTGTATATAAGGTCATCAACCTTATCGCTTACTGCGAGTATTTTCATTTTAAAGCCTGCTTTCCTTACAGGGTTTTACAAAGATTCATAATAATTACTTTTCCTTAA
>JAFGDA010000083.1 GCA_016932375.1 Actinomycetota bacterium
AGATACGGTTGATATTTTCGCAATGCCTCCAAAGTTATTATTTTTTAAACCGGTTATGGAAAATTACAGGAACATCTTTGCAGCGTTATCCGGGCAAAGCAGCACCGGTACTGAAGGCGTTTTATTAAAGAATATTTTTAATAGTGTTAAGGCTTCGGTTATTAGCGTAATAGTTGCTTCTTTTATTGCAATACCGGCAGCATATGCACTGGCGAGGTTCAGGTTTAATAAAAAGAATACTATAACATTCTGGATTCTAAGTCTTATGATAATGCCTCCCATAGCTGTATTGCTGCCATGGTTGACCGTATTTCATTTTTTAAAGATTTATGACACCATAACTGGTCTGGTCATTATTTATACCACTTTTAATGTACCTTTTATCATATGGCTGGCAAGAGGTTTTTTTAAGGAAATACCAAGGGAAATCGAAGAAGCTGCCCTCGTCGATGGATGCACCCATATAACCAGCCTGTTCAGGATTACTCTACCGCTCGCGAAACCGGGACTAAGTGCGGCAATTATATTAAGTATTGTTTTTACCTGGAATGATTTCATATTTGCACTTGTCCTAACAGGTGTAAAAACAATGACGGCTCCTGTTACGCTCACAGGGTACATTTCGTTGAGGCAAATACACTGGCCCCAGCTTGCTGCAGGTGGAGTAATAACCATGCTCCCTCCTATTATTCTTGCATTAATTGCCCAGAAGTATATTGTAAGAGGGTTGACATTTGGCGCAGTCAAATAGAAATTGAATCCTTTAGTACAATGAATATTTTTAAATTATTTTATTATTATGCTGGAGGTATTGATGAATCTTAAGGATAAAATAAATCTTTACGGGAGGACGGCAGTTGTTACAGGTTCCGGCCAGGGGATCGGCAGGGAAATAGCAGTATCCCTTGCGGAAGCAGGTTGTAACCTGGCGATCGTTGATATTGATATGGAAAATGCTGAAAAAACCTCAGGGGAAATTAAAAAAAACGGGTGGAAAGCAATTGCAATTAAATGTGATATAACAAAAATTGACGAAGTGAAAAAAATGAGGGAAGAAACCATGGGGGAATTTAAAAAAATAGATATCCTCGTAAATAATGCAGGCGTAGGTTCACCCCAGGAGCCAATGGAAGAAATGAGCCTGGATACCTGGAACAGGGTAATTGATGTAAATCTTACAGGAGTGTTCATTTGTTCGAAAATTGTAGGACAGCAGATGATAAAACAGGGAGAAGGGAAAATCGTAAATATTGCCTCCATGACAGGACTTGTGGCAAATAAAAGTGTTTATGTCGGGCCTTATGCTGCTGCCAAAGCTGGTGTCATAATGCTTACAAAGGCGCTGGCAAGGGATTGGGCTCCATACAATATTAATGTTAATTGTGTTTCCCCGGGCTATATTATTACGCCCCTGAATCAGCCATTGCTGGACGATAAGGAATGGTACAGGGAGGCAATGGAGCTGATCCCGGTAAAGAAATTGGGGGAACCATCAGATATAGCAGGAATTGTGGTTTTTTTATGTTCTGATGCAGCCGGTTTCATGGTTGGTTCAAATGTTATAATTGATGGCGGATATACTATAATGTAGTCTTTATTCTGATATAATCTATATAAAGGATCTTTTTTAAGTGCAGGATCAAAGAGTGGCATCTTGAATGAAAGATAGGCGCAGTAAGATATCTGGAAAATACCTGTAAGCTGGGAATAATAAAAAAATGCCATCTGCTTGATAAATAAAAAACATTGGAAAAGATCGATAAAAAAAACAGTTTAGAATAAAGACATAATGCAGGGAATTAAAATATTTGGGACCCATCCCATTATCGCATGGCTCATTTTTTCAACACTGGTACTGGCAGTGTTGATGGCTCTATTGCTGCTTGTGGTTAACTTTATCCAGCGGCCTCCATCAGGAAGTACCGTCCGGGAATTTTTTTCCATCGATTTCATCAGCAGGGCTTATGAGTATAACAGGGCCGCTCTCACGCTGTCCATAGCCAGGCATTTCATAACCTGGGTATATATCCTTATAATAATCCTGCTTTCATGGAGATATCTTGCTTCAGCCGGGACTCCTGTACATGTGGCTGCGGGTTACATTGCCCTGTTTTTCCTGGTATTATACCTTATACTCCTGCCCTTAAGTTTTTACCGCGGGTTTACACTTGAACACAATTTTGGACTCTCAACCCAGTCTGCGGGTTCCTGGTTTATGGACCACCTAAAAAGCACAGGTATAGATTTATTTGTAAACACGGCAGCACTAACAGGGTTTTACGCACTGATGGTTTATCTACCGCGGTACTGGTGGATTGTTTCTGCTGCCATAATGATTGTCTTTATAGTTGCAGCCACATACCTCTACCCGGTACTTATCGACCCGCTGTTTTATGATTTTGAAAAACCCGGGGACAGGGAGCTTGAGAAAGATATTATAACTTTGGCGCAGAGGGCTGGAATAAATACGAGGGAGGTCCTGGTGGCTGATGCCAGCAGGCGGACCCTGAAAGCCAATGCCTATTTTACCGGGGTGGGTAATACTAAGAGGATAGTACTATATGACAATCTGGTTAAT
>JAFGDA010000010.1 GCA_016932375.1 Actinomycetota bacterium
AAATATCTTGAAAACCTCCCGGAAGCTGACAGGATAAAAGATTCTGAAAATGATCTTGTTTATCTGGGTATGGTTGGAATGATAGATCCTCCGAGGCCGGAAGCATATGACGCTATCGAAAAATGCAGGCGCGCAAACATAAAAGTTATAATGGTTACCGGTGACCATAAACTTACAGCCCAGGCAATAGGCCATGAGCTGGGAATTCTGGGTCCGGGTGATGAAATAATCGACGGGACGGAGCTTGACGGGATGGATGAAGAGGAGCTGTCTTCACGGATTGAAAATATAAGGATCTTTGCAAGGGTTTCTCCTTCCAATAAGGTAACCATTGTTGATGCCCTCAAGAAAAAGAACCACATAGTGGCAATGACAGGGGACGGCATTAATGATGCCCCATCCCTAAAAAAAGCCGACATAGGGGTTGCGATGGGCATAACCGGAACTGATGTAAGCAAAGAATCAAGCGATATGATACTTACCGATGATAATTTTGCAACAATAGTAAAAGCAATAAAACAGGGTAGGATAATATATGACAATTTAAAAAAATTCATACTATTCCTCTTGTCATGCAACATATCCGAAGTGCTTTTAATGTTCGTTTCCATTGTAGCTGGAGATTACATAATATTCCTTATTACCGGGGAAAAAGGCCTTTTGTATATCCCCCTCCTTCCTGTACAGATATTATGGATGAACCTTATTACGGACGGGCTGCCCGCAATGGCTCTCGGCATAGACCCCCCGGAGAAGGGCATAATGGACAGGAAGGCAACAAAAGACAGGGAACAGATACTCAGCAGGAAGGGCTTAACCCTGGTTCTCTGGCAGGGGCTCGCACTTACAAGCGGTGCTCTTTTCGTTTACTTTGCAGGACCGTTATTTTTTAATACGCACCATATAGTAGAAGACAGGCATATATTCCAGACAATGGTATTTACTACGCTCGTATTATCACAGCTGCTCCATACTTATAATTTCCGGTTTGAAAGCAGGGGCATATTTGTGCGCGGCATTTTTAATAATAAATATTTAAATCTTGCAGTTGTTGTTTCGATACTTTTGCAGACGGGAATAATATATATCCCCTGGCTGCAATCTGTATTTAAAACCGCAAGCCTGGGTGTTTACCACTGGATCCTGATCATAGGGAGCTCTGTAGTGACTGTGTTGCTGATAAATCTTATTAACGAAATTATCTGCAGTATAAATCGCAGAAGAAACAGGCCTTAAACCGTGAATACTCTTATTTTTTAGAATCCTTAAGGCAGGACAGCAGGATTTTATTTACACAATCAAACACAGGATTCAATCCGGGTCCCGTGCCTGTTTCCCCTCCTGTTTTTCTTTTTCCAGTATATCTATAAATGCTTCCGTTAGGTCAGGGTCAAAACAGATCCCTGAACACCTTTTTAATTCCTGTATCGCTTCTTCCGCTTCCATTGCAGGGCTGTATGGCCTATTATGAGTCATTACATCATATGCATCCACAATTCCAATTATCCTGGAAATTAGCGGGATTTCTTCGCCTCTTAAGCCCTGGGGGTAACCGCTGCCGTCCCATTTTTCATGATGGGCAAGGATTCCTTCTGCAATAGGCATTAGCTGGCTCGAGGAATGAGCTATATTATAGCCAATTTCCGGATGCCTTTTGATAATTTCCCATTCTTTCTTTGTCAGTCTTCCTTTTTTGGATAATATCTTATCCGGGATTGCAACTTTTCCAAGATCGTGCAGGGTAGCAAGCAGCGCCAGTTTATCAAGATTATTCTGCGAAAGTTTTAAATAATACCCGATCTTAATAGACAGCTCCCTTATTCTCCCGGCATGCTCTTCATCTTCATTGCTTCGCTCCCATAATGTTCTTTCAAGGGAAGATATTATAGAACTGGATATGCTTTTCCTTTCAAGGAGCTTTCTCCTGTACATTATATCTTCTGCCTCTTTTATCGCTTCCGCTATCTGTTTCTCATCATCTGTTTTGGACGAAATTCCCAGCGAGATGCTTACCGGGATATCATTCAGTTTTTCCGACCTGCATCTTTCCCTTATCCTGTCGATGAGTTTCCCTGCATCTTCCTCGCTGGTGCGCGGCAGGAGGATTATGAACTCGTCGCCTCCCCATCTTGCTATGATATCGTCTTTCCTGCAGCATTCCTCAAAAATTCTTGCACACTTACATAAAAGCAGGTCCCCATGCATATGGCCGAATGCGTCATTTATAAGTTTTAATCCGTTTACATCACCTATTATAATGCTTAAGGGAAGCTGCCTTTCCGTGTCAAGCCTTTTGAGCTCTTCTTCAAAGTATGCCCTGTTATACAGTCCGGTAAGGTCATCATGAAAACTCAGCAGCCTTATTTTTTCTTCCGCTCTCTTCCTGAGGGTTATGTCCCTGACTATGCCCTGATAATAAGGGTTATTATTACTGTCAAATATTACCTTACTGTTTATTTCAACAGCAATCCTGTTGCCATTCTTGCCCTTCAGGGTTGTTTCAAATATTTTGTTCCTTTCTTCCAGCGAAGGACGCTCATTTTCGTTCCAGTACAATTGTTTGGGTATATTTATTGACAGCAATTCCTGTTTGCTGTCATAACCCAGCATATTGACCAATGCCTGATTTGCGTCCAGGTACTTCCCGTCAATCGTGCTTGTATAAATTCCGTCCAGGGAGTTTTCAAATAAAGTCCGGTATTTCCTCTCGCTTTGCTTGAGATTATCCTGTGCATGCTTCAAATCATCCAGCATACAATTTATATTTACCGTAAGCGCCGATAGCTCGTCTTTTCCCCTATAGTTGATCCTTTCCGAGAGGTCCCTCCTTTCACCTATATCCTTCACTGCAAGGCTCAGTGCTGAAAGCCTTTTGATTACGATATTGTTTATCAATAAATATGTAACCGTGGTCAATATGACCAGAAGGCCTGTAACCATTAATATACTAAGTATCTCCGTTATTATGCCCTGGTTGAAGATGTTGCGGTTATCTTTTATCTCCAGAACAAGGACCGGACTGCCGAATGTGTCTTTTATCACTCTGTATCCAGCAATTTGGTCACCGCTTATCCTTTTTACCAGGAAAGGCAAATCTCCTTCCGGAAAACCTTTTTCGTTCCCAAGGATTTTTAATGTTTCCGGATTGCCAACTTCCAGAAGATTTACCTCTAAAAAGAATTTATTTGAAATCTCGCTTGTTTTTTCTTTCCCGATTAATTTTCCCATGATAAGGCTTCCCCTGGCTGGGCCGCCATCATCGCTTGTCATTATAGGCTTCGAGGACATCATTATTACCTGACCGTCCACAACTATTATTCCCGATATCCCATCCCTGGAATCTTCACCAAGCTTAAGTGAGTTTCCGGCGCTGAGGTATCCGCTTATTTCCGAAGGGTCAGGATTATCAACGGCAAGTATAATATCCAAATTTTTATTATATGAATAATCTATATACTTTTCATAAATTATATTGCCCTCGAGGTCTGCGAAAATCATCAGGTTAAGCTCCATATTTGTGAAAGTTGAAAGGGTAAGATTTGAGTCGATGTAATCCCGGTTGCGGTCTATTATAAATTTATAAGTGTCATCCCAGGAAGCCCAATCTTCATTTATAGAGGAAAGCGCCTTTTCCTCATCCAATATGTTCCTGTAAACCATATTGATGTTTTTTTCCATATCTTTTTCTTCTATTTCCCTGAATCCTTCATTGATAACAAAGTGGGAGATTACAAAGGAAAGAAGCCCTGTAAGTATAATTAATATTATGAAAATTATTAATACTTTTTTCGATATAGACATTTGATAAAAGGGAATAATTTTAACCTATGATTATAAATTTCTTTAAAAATATTTAAAAATAAATTTTTAACATTATAACATATGCAGCATATTTTTAAAAAGTATTGAAAGGATTCGATAATCTTCTTCGAAAGCATGGCTAGTCAAAGTGGGATAACCATTCCATCCTTTGCAAACAT
>JAFGDA010000084.1 GCA_016932375.1 Actinomycetota bacterium
AAGTATTCGTAGCAAATCCAGTATTATCTATAGCAGTCATCATAATAGGACTTTTTTATAGTCTTTTGCATTATTTTATAAAACTATTATGTTCCAGGACCGGAAATGACTGTAAAGCCAATATTCAAGGATTACGGGCTAAAGAAAATAATTAAACTTCTTTCTTTAATCTGGGCTAAAATCGGTTTAATATCTCCTGTTAAGTGGTAGCGTACTGAAAATTACAAAGATAAACTGTCTTGGCAGTATAATTTTCAGGTTGGGCTGCTTCTTTCAGGTTTTAATAATGGTTTATCCTTTTCCGGCTTTTTGAATATTTTTTTCCACGAAAGGTATCTCCCTGTTTGCAAACAATATTCCCGGTATTTTTCCCCAGATAAAACATAGAGGAACTTTTCTTCCTGAAGCATCTGTAAATGCATCAGGGCAAAAATTGATGCTGCAAAAACAAGGAAGATAATATTCCGGTTTAAAATAAAAATTCCTAAAAAATAAAGATCAAAAAATATATAAATAGGATGGCGAAAAAATGTATATATGCCTCCGGTAACTAGTTTTCCGGGATGTTTTTCATCTATCCCGAGCCTCCACGAGCATCCCAGTTCTTTCAGGGCTGAAATAAAAAACCAGAAACCTGAAATAATAATTACAATTCCTGATATTTTTGCCGAGAATGTGTCAAGAAACTGTATTTTGCCAAAAACAAGAAAATTTCTGAAGCTCTCATTCCAGATATAAAAAAGGATGAACCCGATCCACAGGTTTACAAGCGCAAAAGTCACTATCTCTATAATATTGCTGAATCCATTGTGCGAAATTTTCAACACAATTGCATTAACCCCCTCTTTCCGCCTTATGTAGAATGTTTTATACAGAGTCAGCGCGAGAAACGCAAATACTGATGTTACCTGAAACCATGAAATGCAATAATTAAAAATAATCCTTCTCCCGTTATATTCATTGGTTTGCTGTGTCAGCCGCAAACCATCTTTGACTTCATTAATTTTCTCATATAAGATATTTTAAGTATAATAATATTGGTTTAAGGCATTTAAAGCAATTTTTAGTTAGGCTTTGAATTGATTTTTATAAAAATACGGTAATGATTTTTATTAAAACTATAAATGGAACTGGAAAAATTTGAAAATATCATAGAGGATGTACTGCTGGAACTTCCTCATGATATCAGGGAAAAATTAAAGAATATAAGCATAATAGTTGAAGAGAAAGCAATAAGCCCTGTCCTTGATGAGAGTGCCAGGGATAAGGGCAGGCACGGCAGGAGACCTGCCTATATATTAGGGCTCTATCAGGGCCTCCCGCTTACCAGGCAGGCAGGAAACAGGAATATTTATCCGCACAGGATAACCATTTACAAAAGTGCAATCGAAGCCCTGAGCCAGAATGATGAAGAGATTGAAAAAAATGTAAGAAGAGTTATCCTGCACGAACTGGGACATTACTTTGGAATAGATGAGAAGACATTGGGTAAATTGGGCTACTAGTGCCTCAAAAACTATTTTAAATTCCCGTACATTTTTGCTCTTATGGTTTTGGTTCTTCCCTTGACAGCAATTCAGCCATATATTGATAGAATTTTAATTGTTAATATATTTTCACTTAAAGTGAAAATATATTTTACTAATTAAAGAAAATATTTTTGGTATATTCATAATATTTTTGTTATAATTATACTGATAATGCTTTTAAGTCATTTAAAGATTATTTATCAGTTATTCTTTAAATGTGTTTTTGAAAGCACAACAGTAGTAAAATATAAAAAGAAATATAATTAATAGGAGTTTAAATAATGGCAGAAGATAAAATAAATGAAAATAAGGGAACAATTAAAATACCACAGGAACTTCCTTTGCTTTCGTTAAAGAATAGCGTAGTTTTTCCTTACCTTGCAACTCCGCTCGTGGTTGGCAGGAGCAAATCCTTAAAAGCAGTAGAAAATGCTTCAAAGGAACATAAGATAATTGTCGTAGTTGCACAAAGGGAAGAAAACAAGGAGCAGGTTGAAAAAGACGATCTTTTTGATATCGGTACGGCTTGTGCCATAAAACAATTGGCATATACATCGGAAAATGAAATTAAATGTGTGGTAGAAGGGATATCAAGGGTAAAGATAAAATATTTTACCCAGATAGAACCTTATTTCAGGGTTTCAACCGAAGTAATCGAGGAGGAAGATTATGAGGAAGATGAGGAAATAAGGAATATCAACACAACCATAAGGCTCCAGGTAGAAAAATTCATACAGCTCGGCATACCGCTTCCGACAGCTTTTGTTGTTGCAGCAACCAATATTTCGAGGCCGGAAGTCCAGGCAGATCTTTTTGCCTCTTATCTTTTAACCAGCACCGCACAGAAGCAAAAGATACTCGAGGAAAGCAGTATAAAGGATAGGCTGAAAAAACTTACAGACTTTTTAAGTGAAGAGCTTAAAAAGTTTGAAGTCCAGTCACAGATAAGAGATAAGGTCCAGAAAGAAGTCGGTAAGACCCAGAGGGAATATTATCTCAGACAGCAGTTGAAGGCAATCAAAGACGAATTGGGTGAATCGGATGAAACTATTGCCATATCGCAGGATCTTGAAAAAAAACTGAATAAGAAAAAGCTGCCGAAGGAAGCCAAGGAAAAAGTATTAAAGGAGATAAAGAGACTGGAAAGTATCCCTAGCATGTCTCCCGAGCATTCCTATGTAAGGACTTATGTAGATTGGATGCTTGATGTTCCGTGGTCTGAAAAAACAAAGGATGTGCTTGACCTAAAGAAAGCAAAAGAAATTTTGGATAAGGACCATTATGACCTTGAAAAAGTAAAAGTCCATATACTTGATTACCTTGCAGTAAGGAAACTTAAGGGCAAGACAACCAAAGGGCCCATACTTTGCTTTGTCGGGCCCCCGGGAGTCGGAAAAACTTCCCTGGGTCAATCGATAGCCAGGTCGATGGGCAGGAAATTCATCAGGATGTCAATCGGCGGAATAAGGGACGAAGCCGAAATCAGGGGCCACAGGAGGACATATGTCGGTGCCCTTCCGGGCAGAATAATACAGGGCCTTTCACAGGTAGGCACCAATAATCCCGTTTTTATGCTGGATGAAATTGATAAGGTCGGAGCTGATTTCAGGGGTGACCCTTCTTCAGCCTTGCTTGAAGTGCTGGATCCCGAACAAAATAATTCTTTCAGGGACCATTATCTTGAAGTACCCTTTGACCTTTCCAATGTAATGTTTATTACAACGGCAAATATACTCGATACAAT
>JAFGDA010000085.1 GCA_016932375.1 Actinomycetota bacterium
AATATTTTCTGCAGTAAAACTTTAACATCTTCCATATGCCTTATTTCTTCATCTGAAAAACTCAGGGCACTTTCCTTATCCAAATCAATATATCTTACCTGGCCTTTGAGGTCATCCTGTGACCTGAAAAAATTAAAGATTTTTTTTGTCATTGCAATTACGTCTTCGTTGTTAAGCCTGTCAAAGACGCCGGCATTTTCATAAAGGGACAGGTAATGGCCAGTGTTGAAAATATAAAATGCAAGAGGTGCAAAAAGCATTATAATACAAAGAAATATGCTTCCGGTGACAATCAGTACCCTGTCCAGTCTTTTCAAGATTTCATCCCCCTGCTATTTTAAAAAAGGTTTTAGCAATTAAATCCTTTTAGTGCTAAATTTTAAAGCTGCACCAATAAAATCCCTGAAAAGCGGATGTGGGTTATCCGGTCTTGACCTGAATTCGGGATGGAACTGGACAGCAACAAACCATGGGTGATCCTTTAACTCAATTATTTCCACAAGATCTTTGTCCGGGTTAATGCCTGATATATGCATCCCTGCCGCTGTCAGTATGTCCCTGTACTTGTTATTAAATTCATACCTGTGACGGTGCCTTTCATTAATGGTTTTTTTCCCATACGCCCTGAATGCTAATGAATCCCTGCTCAGGACACAGCAGTAACTGCCAAGTCTCATGGTTCCTCCCCTGCTTTTAATTCCTCTCTGGTCGGGCATCAGGTCTATTACAGGGTTTTTGGTATAACTATCAATTTCAGAGCTGTTTGCATCTTTAAGCCCAATTACATTCCTGGCGAACTCAATTACGGCACACTGCATTCCCATGCATATTCCGAGGAAAGGGATTTTTTCTTCACGCGCAAATTTTATTGCATTAATTTTGCCATTTATACCCCTTGAGCCAAATCCGTACGGTATAAGGATTCCGTCTATATCATCAAGGGCACTATTCTCACAGCAGCATTTTTCGAGTTGTTCTGAATTTACCCATACAATCTCTACTTTCTTTTTATGATAATATCCTCCATGGTTAAGGGATTCAACAATGCTTATATAGGCATCCTTTAAATTTGTATATTTGCCTACTATCCCTATCTTCACGGTACCCCTTAGGTCGTTATTAATTACTTTTACAAGTTTTTCCCATTTTTCAAGATCTGGTTTTTCCCTCTTGAGGCCAAGTTTTTTTAAAACTCTTTCATCAAGTTTTTCTTTTTTAAGCATCAGGGGTATTTCGTAAAGGTGCTGTGCATCTATTGCCTCTATGGTATCTTTAATATCAATATCACAAAAGAGTGCTATCTTGCTTTTTATACCATTATCTATCTTTTTTTCACTCCTGCATATTATGATATCGGGTTGTATCCCTATGCTCCTCAGCTCCTTTACGCTGTGTTGTGTCGGTTTGGATTTTAGTTCCTCAGTGGTCTTGAGAAAAGGTATATATGTAACGTGTATATATATGACATTACCTTTTTTTAAATCCTTTTTGAGCTGTCTTATTGCTTCGAGGAATGGCAGGCTTTCAATATCCCCTACTGTACCGCCTATCTCCGTAATAACAATGTCTGTTTTTTTTCTATCAAGTGTTTTTTTGATGCATTTTTTTATTTCATCTGTAACATGAGGTATTACCTGTACCGTGGAACCGAGGTATTCACCTTTTCTTTCGTTATCTATCACATTCTGGTATATTTTTCCTGATGTGAAATTATTATACTTTGAAAGATTTTCATCTATGAACCTCTCGTAATGCCCCAGGTCAAGGTCGGTTTCGCCGCCATCATCTGTCACAAATACTTCTCCATGCTGTATGGGGTTCATTGTTCCGGGATCAACATTTATATAGGGATCCAATTTCTGTATTGTAACGCTGTATCCCCTTGATTTTAATAACCTGCCAAGAGAAGCTGCACAGATACCTTTTCCAAGTGATGAAAGAACTCCGCCAGTTATAAATATGAACTTAGTTTCCAACTTTTATTTCCTCTTTCATAAGACTGTTTTTAATTGATATACATTTTTCCAGCAATTCTCTGGCATGCATAATTGATATATTGCTGCCATTCAGGCTTCCAAGCATCCTCCCGATCTCGCCTGGCCTTTCAACTTCAACGAGTTTTTTGATTCGTATCTTCGTGCGTTTTTTATCAACTATTTTATCAATAAAAAAATGGTTGTCAGCAAAACCTGCTATTTGTGCCAGGTGGGTAATGGCTATAACCTGGCTTTGCCTGGATACTGAAAAAAGTTTTTCCCCTACGATAAAAGAGGTGGTGCCACCGATACCACTATCTATTTCATCAAAAATCAGGGTCGATATATTATCAGCTTTATATATTGCAGACTTTAACGCAAGCATTATCCTTGATATTTCACCACCTGAAGCAATCTTCCCAAGAGGTCTTGGGCTCTCGCCGGTATTTAAGGAAATAAAAAATTCAATTTCGTCAAATCCGTTAACAGTCAGCTTAATTTTTTTACCGTCATATTCGAGGCCTTCACTGTCCTCCATTATCCTGTTTTCTGTCCTGAAGGTTACTGAATTAAAACCAAGATCCTTGAGTTCTTCAGTTATTTTTTTATCGAGCTCCTTTATGGCAATCGCCCTCTGGCTGCTTAGTTTTACCCCTGATTTCAGTGCCTGTATGGCCGAATCCCTGAGATTTATTGCTGCTTTTTCTATTTCTTTTTCCAGTCCTTCAAAACCATCAATTTCCTCTTTCAGGATCCCTGCATATTTTATTATTCCGTCTAATTCCATACCATATTTATTTTTCAGTTCCGTTATCTTAAAAAGCCTTTCCTGTACCCTGTCAAGGCGTCCGGTGCTGAAGTCAAATTCGTCAATGTAGCTTGACAGGAAATGGCTCAATTCATCAATTACCTCACTGAATCCTTTAATTCTTTCACTGAAAGAACGGAAATTATGGTCAAATCCTGAGAGTTGCCTTATGTTATCTTCAAGAACGGATATCCTTTCACTTAAGGGGAGTTTTCCTTCATTGTCTCCTTTTATAAGCCCTGCCGCTTCATCTGCAAGCCTGAAAATTTTCTCGCTGTTTTTTAATATCCTTAATTCATTTTCAAGGCCTGTTTCCTCATCTTCCCTTAGATTGAGTTTTTTTATTTCATTGTACCTGAAATTAAGGTCGTTTAGTTTCTCATCCCTGAATGTCTGGAGACCTGCAAGATCATTATATTTCTTTTTATTTTCCATATATTTCTGGTATAAACCAGTAAACTCGTGCCTGGCATCCCTTATGTGATGTTTTCCATATTCATCCACTATATCAATATGTGTCTTTGGGTCCAGAAGATACTGGTGTTCATGCTGGCCATGAAGGTCAATTGTGTAATATCCAAGCTGCTTTAAGAAACCTACCTGCGTGAAAATACCATTAATGAAGGACCTGTTTTTACCCAGGCGGTTTACTTCACGGGTTATTACAACATCGGCAGCATTGTCATCCTTTTCAATGAATTTACCGGACAGGAGAAAACTCCTGGCGGGATTATTATTACTGAAATCAAAAAATCCCTGTACAAAAAGTTTTTCTTCGTCATCCCTTATAAGACTGCTGTCTGCTCTTTCACCGATCAGCAGGTTTATTGCTTCAATTATCAATGTCTTTCCGGCGCCGGTTTCCCCGGTAAGAATGTTCAGGCCCTTTCCAAAACGCAATTTTATATCATCAATAATCGCAAAATTTTTAACCTGGATTTCCTTTAGCATTATACCTTATCCCGGCAGTACAATAGGTTTATGATTACGCCTATATCCTGTCTATAAATTTTTCCTTAAAAATTTTTAAAAAAGTGTCTGGATTCAGTCTTATAAGGTTTAATTTTTTATCCGATTTTTTCACTTTTAGAACAAATTCCTTTAGATTGTATATGGGTTTCGAATTACCGTCTACACTCAGGCTGTCCTGGTCATTGTCAGACAGTATCTTGATTTCAAGTTCATTTTCGGTACTTATTATGATACTCCTGCTGAAAAGGGTGTGCGGGCATATTGGTGTGACTATCATTGCTTCAATTTTTGGTTCAACTATGGGGCCTCCTGCAGAAAGAGAGTATGCAGTTGACCCTGTAGGGGTAGCGATAATAATTCCATCAGCAGAAAAACTTTTTATGGATATACCATTAACTATTATTTCCATTGTAACTATTTTTTCCATCATGGATCTTGTAATGGAAAATTCATTAAGGGCAAGATTGGATAACCCTGTATTTTTAATTTCCTTCTTGTCTTTATATAACCTGCCATCCAGAAGCATCCTTTTTTCAATACTGAATCTTCCATTGAGGACCATTCCAAGGGATTCTTTTATGTTTCTCATTTTTATTTCGGTAAGGAACCCGAGTTTTCCGGCATTTATGCCAAGTACCGGTATCTGTCTTTTGAAAGTGTACCTGGAAGCCCTTAAAAACGTACCATCTCCACCTACTGATACTACAGCATCGCACCTGTCTTCAAATATGTTTTTGTTTACAGAAGGCAGCCCGTATTTCATGCATATCATATCTGACTCAAGCACAAGTACTTCCACGGATCTCGATTTCAGGAATTCATATGTTTCCATTGCCGCAGATATTGCAACCTGTTTTTCATTATTGGAGACGATTCCAATAGTATTTAATGATTTCATTTCACCCCGAAATATTCATGTGCCCCTGAAACTATATTACCGATTATTTTATCATAATATTGGACGGATTTAGCTGTATTGTATAAATTTTTTAAATAAATCCAGAATTCCATGTTCCCTTTGGTCCCCCTTATTTTAGAATAGGATATTCCTTTTATCTCAACAGGGAAATCCCTGATGAATTGTACCATATCCAGAACTGCACTCCTGTGAAGTCGCTCACTCCTGATTACTCCTCCCCTTTCAACATCTTTTTTTGCAAGCTCAAATTGTGGTTTTATGAGAAGGAGTATTTCTCCGGATGGTACTGTTATCCCTGTTAATACCCTGAGTATTTTTTTTATTGAAATAAATGAGACATCAACGACTGTAATGTCAGCCTTAAACGGGAGAATTCCCGGGTCAAGGTATCTTATATTGGTTCTTTCAAATACTATTACCTGACCGGAATTCCTGAGGTTCCAATCAAGAAGACCATATCCAACATCTATGGCAATTACTTCCGTGGCACCATTTTTAAGCAGGAAGTCTGTAAATCCGCCTGTTGACGAGCCGACATCTATTGCCCTTTTTCCATAGATTTTTAGATTAAAATCTTTAGCAGCGCCCTCAAGCTTGAACCCGCCCCTCGAAACATATTTTTTTTCAGGCAAATCCCCGAATCCGCCTGTTTTTTTAATTTTTTGCCCTTTTATATCCTCAAGCCTTCCTTGCTGAAATAAACCGCGCCATATTTATAAGCCATTTCTTTTCGATTCCATTAATTGAATTTATTATTGAAATTGCTTCACCGGTCAGCTTTGACACAATAAGCCTGGATTTTTCCATACCAAGGATGTTGGGATACGTGCTCTTTTCCTGGGCAAGGTCTTTACCCTGGGTCTTGCCTGTTATATCACTTTTCATCGTTATATCAAGTATATCATCGGTTATCTGGAATGCCAGTCCTATCCTGGTTCCGTAATCCCTTAAAGAACTTATTATCCTCTCTCCTGCATTGCATAAAAGAGCACCTGATATGATTGATGCTGTTATAAGTTTTGCAGTCTTATTAATATGCATGTATTTTAGTTTTTCTTCCGGTATTTTCTTTCCGGAAGACAGGACATCTATTATCTGGCCGGATACCATCCCAAAAGCCCCTGAAGCCTCGAGTATTTCTTTTAATACTTTTATCTTTATTTCAGGTTCTGCTTCCTGGTATCTTACCAGTATATTAAATGATTCAGCAAATAATGCATCGCCTGCAAGTATGGCAATATCTTCGCCGAATTTTTTATGGACAGTAGGTTTGCCTCTTCTTAATACATCATTATCAATTGCAGGAAGGTCATCATGTATAAGTGAATATGTATGTATAAGTTCAATGGCGCATGCAGCTGGCAATACGGAATGGTAATCACATCCAAGGCTTTTTGCTGTTATGAGGCACAGAACAGGCCTGAGTCTTTTTCCGCCATTTTGTATGCTATAACTAATGGCATCATATAATACATCCGGGATCTCCCTGTAATCCCTTAGATAACTGTCCAGCGTATCATCGATTTCTTTTAAAAGAAAATCAGGAAAAAGGGACGGCCTGCCTGAATTATTATTTTTACTGCCGGTCATGCTTTTGATTCCTGTATTCAGTTTTATTTTATATTTTTTATATTACAGATATCATTGAGCACTTTACCGAGTATTCCGTTTATAAACTTGGGAGTATCGTCTTTCTGTCCAAGGGTTTTTGATATTTCTATTGCTTCGTCGACCGATACTTTAAGAGGTATTTCTTCTTCATAAACCATTTCATAAATAGCTACCCTTATTATGTTCCTGTCAATTATAGCTATCCGTTCAAGAGACCAGTTTTCAACTACAGTCTTTATTATCCTATCAATGTTGCCGATATTTTTGACAACTCCCTTTACGAGCCTTAGTGTAAATTCATCATATTCCCTGCCTATGCTTGAGTCACCTGACAAAATATCCTCCACACTTTTGCCGAGAAGGTCCTTCTGGTAAAGCAGGATTATGGCTTTTTCCCTGCAGTTCCGCCTCGATAATCTTTCCATCTTTTTTCCCTGTGTATTTATGATTTATAAAAAATATAAGCCATAATAAGTATAACAAAATTCATATTTCTTTCAGACTCTTGTAACATATTCGCCATTTCTTGTATCAATCTTTATTAAATCCCCGTTGTTTACAAAAAGCGGCACCATGACTTTTGCGCCTGTCTCTATAACTGCAGGCTTCAGGGCGGAACCTGTTGTATCACCCCTTACTCCAGGTTCTGTCTTGATGACTTTTGATTGTATGAAAACCGGCAGCTCTACGGATATTGGCCTGTTACTGTAATACACCACTGAAATCTCCATGTTTTCAATCAAATAGTCTTTTTCTTCTTCAAGCTGTTCTTCATTAAGCTGCACCTGCTCATAGGTGGTAAGATCCATAAAATTATAATATTCATCCTTATAGAGAAACTGCATTTTCCTGGTCTCAAGTAAGGCCTGTTCCATTTTTTCACCTGCCCTGAAGGTCTTTTCTATATTTGCACCTGTAGTAAGGTCCTTTAATTTTGTTCTTACAAATGCTCCTCCCTTTCCAGGTTTTACATGCTGGAAATAAATAATCCTGTAAATGTTGCCATCATAAATAATGGTAAGGCCATTCCTGAAATCGCTGGTGCTTATCATTCTTGTATTCCTCCCTGTCCAAATAAAAATTGCCTTAATGACTCTCCGGGGTAGCCCTCGCAACCGCAGGAAGTTAAAAGATTACCGGAAATAATTGAATACGGCTCAAAATCAATTTAAGATTATAAGATTTTTTGGCGATTTATAAAGGGTCCTGCAACTGCGCTTTTCCACAAGTACCATGTCTTCTATCCTTACGCCTCCCAAGCCTTCAATATAAATACCGGGCTCTATTGTTATAATCATATTTTCTTTAAGTATCTCTTTGTTACCGGGTGCGACATAGGGTTTCTCGTGTACTTCAAGTCCAACCCCATGGCCCGTACCATGCCCAAAATACTTACCGAATCCTTCTTCCTCTATGATATTCCTTGCGATACTGTCTACATACCCGCAGCTCACACCATCCCTGCACGCATTTAAGGCTGCCGTTTGTGCCCGTAATACTATATCATAAATCCTGGTTAATTTATCATGATTTTTTATTTTATTTAAAAAAATGGTCCTTGTCATATCCGTACAGTAATTTTTAAACCTGCACCCAAA
>JAFGDA010000086.1 GCA_016932375.1 Actinomycetota bacterium
CATATCTTAAAAAACTGTATGACAGGAAATTTGAAAGCGGTTGATTTGAAATAAAATAGCTCAATATAAAATAGATATAGATGGCGAGAAGCACCCCGGTCACACCCAGGTGGACAGAGGTTACGGTGCCCCTGTAAAAAAGAAACAGTGCCCCTAAAAAAAGCAGCATCAGGATGGAAAGTATGCCGAAATAGGGATATTCATTTACCAGTAAAAACAGGCCCGGGGCCGCAATCAAAAAATAAACCAGTCCGGCAAACATGCCCGTGCCGGAAAATTTTGATATCTTTATAAGTTTACTGTCCATAAATATTATGAAGCAAACCTTTCCCGGTAAATATTTTTAATGAAAGCCTCAATCTCTTTCTTAAAATTATCAAATCCGAATCCTGCAGCGTTTTCCCTGCATCTTAAAGGATCAAGAGGATTTTCCTCAAACCTGGTGACGGCTTCTATCAACGCCCGGGAGTCATTGTTGTAAAAGAAAACTCCTGTTTTGCCATCTACTATGGTCTCAAGAGCCCCGCCTTCACCATATGCTATAACCGGTGTCCCTGACGCCTGTGCTTCAAGGGGAGTAAGGCCCAGATCCTCTTTTCCGGTAAAGATCAGGGCCCTGGCCCTGCTGTACAGGTCAAGAAGCTTCCTGTCGCTGACCGCGCCAAGGAATTCCACGTTTTTGCCGGAAATCTTTTTCAGATTCTCCCCGTCTTCACCAGTACCTACAATAACGAGTTTCTTCCCTAATATATTAAAAGCTTCGACAGCGATGTCAACTCTTTTATACCCTTTTAATCTCGAGACAACCAGGTAGAAATCCTCCTTGGTCCTGCTGAACCTGTATCTTTCAAAATCTACCGGCGGGTAGATGACCACCGATTCCCGATTATAAACTTTTTTAATCTTATCCCTTACATACTTTGAGATAGCGATATAATAATCTATATTCCTGGACTGCCCGAGATCCATCTTCCTCAAGAAAAATAGGGCAGGCCGTGCAAGAGTAAATAATGCGCCGGGGATCTTTTCCCCTTCAAGGTACTTTTCCGTCTCCCATAAAAACCTCGGGGGGGTATAGCAATAATTTATATGCACCGCTCCCGGGGGCTTTTTAATGAAATGGGAATATGATGATGAACTGCCCAGTATTATCTCAAAACCACGGATCTTAAGACTCTTGAAAGCAAAAGGATAAAGGAAAAAAAATTCCTTGAAATGCTTCCTGATGCCGGGAATCTTCTGCATGAATGTCGTTATTATGTTTTTATCCCTGAAAAGATCGAATGTGTCATCAGGAAAGAAGATCGACGTGTACAAGGGGCTATCCGGAAATATTTTTAAAAAATGCCCTACAACACGCTCCGCCCCACCGTACTGGTTTAAAAAATCATGGACTATTGCAAGTTTCATGTAGAAAAAATAATAATTAATATAAGCATTTCGACAATTATATATTATTTTTCACATCAGTAGTAGAAAATTAATATATGAGAGTTCAAGTTTTATAACTGGAATTACAGGCCGACCGGCCATTTCCTGGAGATCCATTCCGTGAGTTCCTTCCTAAAATTATATGAAATAGATAAGTAGAAAAGGGTTTTAGCAATCAAGGATATCGGCATAGTATTTTTCAAGCTTATCTGTGTGGCTCTCGATATCAAATTTTTTTTCAATCACCATTTCCCTTGCCTTCTGTCCCATCCTCTGCGCCAGTTCCGGATCCCTTATTATCTTTTCCATACTTTCTTTCAGTGACCTGCTGCTCCCGGGTTCAAAATAGAGCCCGCTCGCCCCGTCTTTCACAAATTCCGGGATACCGCCATGGCCTGCGACTATCGAAGGCAGGCAGTTATATGCAGCTTCCGAGGGTACCAGCGGTGCGGGTTCCATGCATCTTGAAGGAAGTATAAGCGCGCTGCTTTTCTGCATTTCAGAAAAGATTCTTTTTTTGTCCTGGTAACCAAGTATCCTTATCCTGTCATTCCCCAATTTACCGGCATATTCCCGGCACATTCCCATTAATTCGCCATCACCTATTATAGTCAACACTGCATCGACCCCGCTTATGGCCTCAAGGAGAAGGTCAATGCCTTTTTCGGTGGAAAGCCGCCCTACATACAGGAAAGTTGTTATTTCTTTTTGCTCCCTGCTGCATTCGACAGATAGCCCCCTACCCTCTTCAACAGGATTGCATTCAAAAGCCGGCTCTGTGTCCTTTCCAATGGGATTGCATTCAACTGGATTATATATAACCCTTACAGGTTTTCCCCCGGCAAGATACTTTACGGCTATTTCCTCCATAAACCTGCTTACCGCAATATAGGCGCTTACTTTCCTGTCTGTTTTAAAAATATTCCTGACTATAAAGAATCTTGCCCACCTCCATAGTTTCTGGGCATAATTCCTCTTATCGCAATCAGTTATCATGCACCTGAACCCGCAGCCGGGTTTGTAATAAGGGCATGCTTTTCCAGTCTTAAAATTATAAATCCCCAGGTTCGGGCACAACAGGCCGTAATCATGCAGGGTATAGACAACCGGTATTTTCAATGAATAAAACAGGTTTATTGGTGCCCAGGAGAGGGCCTTGGACAGGCCATGCGTATGCACTATGTCCGGCCTCCATTCCGGTAAAAGCTCCTTAAGGCTTCTTATAGCTTTACGGTTGCAGATCCCCGAAAAAACTGCCTTAAATTTATGCGGGTTATCCAGGATATCTTTCTGGTCAAGGCATATAATCTTTTTAATGCCCGCTTCCCGGAGCTCCTTATCCACAGGGCCAACCGCAGAAAAATATACGACCTCATGGCCTTTTTCGGAAAGTCCCACTGCACTTGAGATCGCAACCCTTTCCGCCCCGCCCCTGGGAAATGCATAATCGCTCAGGATCAATATCTTTAATTTCATCATAATTAACTCCGTAATCATCCTGTCTGCCCTGCAGACTTTCTCTGGAACATCGTTTGTTTCATATTACCATGCCGGCTGCCATATCAGATTGTCATACCAGCCATCAGAATCTTGCTGCCCCAGATTGTCAGCAGTGGTCCTTTTCAGGGTTATATTCAGTCTCCTGCAGGTTTCCTGACTATTTTTTAGCAGATAATTCATCAGGTAACAGTAATACTGAGATTGCCTGTCAGCAGCCCATTTTGAGTTATACCAGGCTTTCTATTTGCCTGATGCAAGATCCCTGTAAATCCTCCATACAGAATCAGTGTAACTATCCCAGTCCACTTTCTCCCTGATAATACCACTTATGCCGCTTTTGTATTCATCGCTTTTTATACGGGCCATGTTGTCCCTGATATGCTCTGCAATTTGCATTATCTCCTTATCATCATCAAAGTCTTTTAACCTGAATCCAAGTCCACGATCCTCAACCATATCAATGACATCGGAACGGATGCTTGTAAGTATTGGCACACCGCACCTCACATATTCAGAAAACTTTACCGGGAAAGCCACCCTGTTTACATCATTGTCTTCCCTGATTAAAAGTCCGAGATCACCAGCAAGCAGGTATTTGTTTATCGAATGGTATGGGATAGAATCTATTATCACGGAATCTTTTTCCAGCCCCGAATCCTTAAAAAACCTGCATGCATCTTTTTCATCACCTGTATATACCACAAATATACAATTTCCCATGACTTTCTTAAATATCCTGAATATCTCTACCATCCTTCCGGGAAGCTGCCACAGGTTAAGTGACCCTGAATAAAGCACCGCAAAATTTTCGCTCCCGATGCCAAGCTCATCCCTTACTTTTTTCCTGAGATCCGGATCATAGATGAATCTTTCAACATCAAGGCAGCACGGAATAACCGCAATCTTTTCCCTTTCATATTTTATTTCATCCAGGATATATTTCCTGAAAGCTTTAGTAACACAGAATAGATAATCGGCATTGCTATGGACATATTTCTCAATCATGGATATTTTTTTTGACAGAAGACTCCTGTTTCCAATCCGATCTTTATACATTATCTCTTTTGAGCCTATGCCCCTGCAGTCTCCTATCACCTTTATGTTCCTGTAAAAAAGCTTCTTGAGTTTCAGCAATATATAGGCCCCTATTTCGGTCCTGCAGTGGCAAACGGCAGCTTCTGATTTTTTTAACCTTAAAATAAAAAAAAGGATAAAAAAGCATATCAGGGCATTTGCGCCCATACTGAATCCGAGCAACCGTGGAAACTTATAAAGGTAAGGAAATTTTAATGCAAAGATACAGTTCCCATCCAGCTTTTCCTTGATGCCTTTTTTCTTTTCTTTGTAAGTCTTTCTGGAAAGGTCGTTTATGGAGGCGGCAATAACTAATTTTATCTTTTCTTCATGCGAACCGGCTCTATTATTCATCTTGCTTAAAAACCCGACTACCTGTGAATCAAATACCGGGTCGAAGATGCTCTCAAATGCAAAATAAAATATTTTCATTTTAGTTTATCGCCCAATTTATCATCTCTTCTATTGTCCTATAAATAAATCACATCTGCTGTGGTATCTCAAGCTTTCTTTTTATAAAAA
>JAFGDA010000087.1 GCA_016932375.1 Actinomycetota bacterium
AAATAAAAAAACCGGTGCTTAATTACTAATATTATTATTTTAATGCTGAACTGTAAAGAATATGAATATACCCTGGGTCATATCAATGCCCTGCAAAGTTACCTGGAGAATATATGGAAAAGGTATTACCGGATAATAAGGGTTAAAGCCGCTGTACCTTTTCTGGAAAACGCGCCTTATCAAGATATTCCCCGACAGGAAGACCATCAATTTTGTAACCAGGATCTATCTCCATCAGGGGGGCAAGAACAAAGTTGCGCTCTTTCATCCGTGGATGTGGAATTGTAAGGATATCAGATTCAATGGCCATATTATCATAATCCAGGATATCGATATCTATCGGCCTTGGACCAAACCTGAAAGTCCTCATCCTGCCCATTTTGTACTCTATACCCTTTAACAACCCCAGCAGTTCAAATGGCCCCATGGCATTATCTACCAATGCCATTATTACCATATTGTAAAAATACTTTTGGTTTTTTACATACATTGGTTCTGTCCGGTATATTGATGAAATCTTTAGGATATCTATCCTTTTATCATCCTTTATCATACCGATAGCTTCCTTCAGGTTCTCTTCCCTTTCCCCCATATTTGATCCGAGGGACAAATATGCCCGGACTGCCCTGGCGGCTGGGCCTTTCCCTTCCCGCTGGTCTTTTACCTTCGCCATTAAGGATCCTCCGGAAGTATGTTCCTCTCTTGTGTATACAAATTCAACCCCCACAGTTTCCAGCTCTTCTTCGATTGGGGGACCAGGTTTTTCGGCGCTGACAGTGACCTTTTCAACAAGCCCGGAATACTCCATTATACTGCAGGCTATCGTCTGGCAGAGAGTCTCAAGCAGATCAAACCTTTGTTTGTCATTTATCCCGGTTATAATCCTTATGGCATCTGAATAGCTGAATGTGTTTTCCAGCCTGTCTCCTCCTGAAAAATCTTTTTTACCTATTTCCACTTTTAGGTTGAAAAGAAAATACTGCCCCTTTTTCTTCTCATGCTCCCTTACGCCATGGTAGCCGTAAAGTTTTAAGTTTTTTACAAATATCTTGAACATCTAAATACCGGCCAGGTTGTAATTTAAGTGTTTGGCTTACATGCTTCTTTTAAAATTTATCCGAAACTATAATCCTGTAATTTACGAAAAGTTACTTACAAGGGCAGCATAAATAAAGCAGGCTGTTTTGAATACCTGATACCTAATATCCTTTCATTATGCTTTTTACAAGTTTTACAGCCCTTATGGTTTCACCAACATCATGGACCCTCAGGATATCGGCTCCGTTTATAATTGCCCAGACTGCTGCCGCAAGGCTTCCTTCAAGTCTCTGGTCTGCCGGCAGGCCAAGGACGGCCCCTATAAAAGACTTCCTTGAAGCCCCAACCATTACCGGACACCCGAGCATCCTGAATTCGCTTATCTTATTAAGTATGTTTAAATTATGCCCGCAGGTCTTTCCAAATCCTATTCCTGGATCTATTATTATTCTGTCCCTTTTAATCCCGGCACTTACTGCCAGGTTTATCCTTTCTCTTAGATATCCGGATATTTCTTCCACCACATTTTCATAAACAGGGCTGTCCTGCATATTTTCAGGTGTTCCCTTCATATGCATCAGGACGACCGATACTCCCGTTTCAAGCACTGTCTCCAGCATCCGCGGATCCATGGAAAAAGAACTTATATCATTAACTATATGCGCACCCGCTCCTGCGGCCAGCCTGGCAACTTCAGGACGGTACGTATCAACCGATATCAGGACATCATGATTGGTGCTAATGTACTTTATTACCGGTATGACCCTGTCTATTTCTTCCTTTATGCTTACAGGAACAGAACCGGGCCTTGAAGACATGCCTCCCACATCTATTATATGGGCCCCTTCGTTTATCAACTCCTCTATCCTTTTAAAGGCCTTCTCCTTCCGGTCATAATTTCCGCCATCATAGAACGAGTCAGGCGTAACATTTAGTATTCCCATTATTATGGCCTGCTCCCCGGTATTAAAAGTCCTGGTAGAAATACTGACTTCTGGCCTGGCTGGAAAAGCCTCCATACTTTTTATAAAAGTGCTTAGTTCCAAAGAAAGCTGGTTCAAACCAAACTGCTGCATTTTTATTTTCTCAACAAGCCCTTCAAAGCTTCTCCGGGTACCAAGAATTATTACATCCGATCTTCCTTCAGGATCCAGGAGGACATCCCTTGAAGTTACCACATCACCACCCCTTGCAAGCATTTCCTGCTTCAGGATATTTATTGCAGGGGACCTGAGGTTTTTTACTTTAATGGCGGCAGGGAAAAGTTTGTTTAACATTATATTGCTTCCAGCAGCAGTTGAACCTATCTTTCCGAACTCTGCAAGCCCTTCTTCCCGGCTCTTTATATTTAACGCCCTAATTCCGTATTTCATAATAGCCAGGTCCTTTTAATTTTGATACCCTATAATCATGACTATCTTCAAATAGAAAACTTTCAGTTGCTTTTTTTTATAAGGGACAGGACTTCTGCCCTTGAAGCAGGGTTATCTTTAAAAATTCCTCTCACTGCGGAAGTCACAGTGAGGGTATTGGGCTTCTTGACGCCTCTCATGCTCATGCACAAATGCTCTGCTTCCACTATAACAAGCACACCCCTCGGTTTTATGGTTTTCATGATAGTGTCTGCCATAATCGATGTCAGCCTCTCCTGGATCTGTGGCCTTTTTGCCACAACATCAAGCACTCTCGTAAGCTTGCTCAAGCCCACTATCTTACCGGATTTGTTCGGAAGATAGGCTACATGGGCCTTACCGATAAAAGGTACAAGATGATGCTCGCACATTGAGTAAAAAGGTATATCCTTCACAAGGATAATCTCATCATGATTTTCATCAAACTCGGGTCCAAGTACTGAAGCAGGATCAACATTGATACCGCTGAATATTTCTTCATACATATCGGCAATCCTCTCCGGAGTACCCAGCAATCCTTCACGGCCAAGGTCTTCCCCAATGCCTTCCAGTATCAGCCTGACCCCGCTTTCAATTTTCTTCTTATCCAATTTGTCACCCTTTATGCCTGTGTAATAATAGTAAATGGTAAAACCATCTCATGAATAATTATTTCCGGTTTTTATAATATTATCACACAAATTAATTAATCTTTAGTAGAAAGAACAGGGTTTTTAAACCATATTGATATGTAATTTAATTATCCGCAGTAAATTAATGATTATATGCAGGAAGCTATATTGGATGCCTGACCCGATGATATAAAATTACCTGTTACTATTTGTTTTCCTCTTTTTTGCTATCCTGGACTCTTGAGGCCTTATTCTTTGCAGTGCCCTTTACCGCAGTCCCTGCTGGAGATACCCCGGCGCTACTCTTAACCTGGCCAAGCCTTTTGACCTTCTTGCTTTCCACCCTTGACAGTATTTTAAGTATTTCCTCCCTGGAGAGGGTTTCCTTCTTTAAAAGTTCGCCGGCAAGGTTGTCAAGGGTATTTTTGTTTTCATCCAGTATCTTCCGTGCAATTTCATAACACCTGATGATTATATTATGTACTTCTTCATCTATTGCTGAAGCAATATTGTCACTATAATGCGGCCTCGTTATTTCCCTGCCAAGGAACACCTCTTCCTCTTCTCCCTTGAAAGTTACAGGGCCGAGTTTTTCGCTCATACCATACTCGGTTATCATCTTCCTTGCTATCTTTGTTGCCCGGTCAAGATCATTCTGGGCCCCGGACGTTATGTCATCGAAGTTCATCTCTTCGCTTACCCGTCCTCCAAGAAGCTGTGTTACATTATCCAGAAGCTCCTTCTTTGATTTAAGGAACCTGTCTTCTTCAGGAAGAGTGATTACGTAACCAAGAGCCCTTCCCCTTGATATTATGGATATCTTGTGTATTGGATCAGTATGGGGAAGTACATAAGACAGCAGGGCATGACCGGCCTCGTGCCATGCGATGATCCTCTTTTCTTCTTCCGAAATTATCCTCGTCTTTTTCTCGGGACCGGCAATTACTCTTTCCACTGCTTCTTCTATTTCAAACATACTTATCTTCTTCTTGTTGTGCCTTGCTGCCAGCAGTGATGCCTCATTAAAAAGGTTTGCCAGATCTGCGCCCGTAAACCCCGGCGTGCCCCTTGCGACAGTCTTCAAGTTTATTGACTTATCCAGCGGCTTACCCCTTGCATGTATATTGAGTATCTGCTCACGTCCAGTAAGATCCGGACGGTCTACAACTATCTGCCGGTCAAATCTTCCGGGTCTGAGCAGGGCCGGATCAAGTATATCCGGGCGGTTGGTAGCTGCTATCAGTATCACTGTACTGTCCTGGTCGAAACCGTCCATTTCCACCAGTATCTGGTTTAATGTCTGTTCCCTTTCATCATGGCCTCCACCAAGTCCCGCACCCCTGTGTCTTCCCACTGCATCTATTTCGTCCATGAATATAATGGAAGGCTGGCTGGCTTTTGCCTGATTAAAGAGGTCTCTTACCCTTGAAGCACCTACGCCTACAAACATTTCTACAAATTCTGAACCGCTTATACTGAAGAAAGGCACTCCTGCCTCACCAGAAACTGCCCTCGCAAGAAGGGTCTTTCCGGTTCCAGGAGGTCCATAGAGAAGAACACCTTTCGGGATCTTGGCTCCCATTGACTTGAATTTGCCTGGATTTTCCAGGAACTCTTCGATTTCCCTCAGTTCCTCCACGGCCTCATCCACTCCGGCAACATCCTTAAAAGTAACTTTCTGCTTCCCCCTGTTGGCAAGCCTTGCCTTGCTTTTTCCAAACTGCATAACCTTCGAGCCCCCGCCCTGGAGCTGGTTCATCATGAAAAATATAAGGCCAAACATGATGATAAAGGGTATTGCCGATACAAGAAGCTGGATCCATATTGATTGTTTCTGGTTATCCACTTTAAAGGCAAGATCATTATCAAGTAAGAACTGGGTAATATCATAATCCTCAAGAAACGAGACCCTGAAAGGTTTTCCATCCACCAGCTCCCCTTCTATTAACCGGTCCTCCCCTAAGATTGTCATAGGTACGGCAGTACTTATCTGCTCCTCTTCAACGGCAGTGACAAATTCATCCATCGAGAATTCCTTGACCTCCGGTGACATGAACAGGGGGTTCCTGAAAATCAGGAACATTATTACTATTAAAAGTATAAGCAGGGCTATATTTTTAAATCCCCTGCTCTTAAATCCCTTATTATTAAAATTATTTTTCAAACCAGATCCAACTCCCTTTAATCAAACTATATATACTAATACAATTTCTATTCGTTTTCAATATATCCTATGAAAGGCAGGTTACGGTATTTTTCCGCAAAATCCAGGCCATAGCCAACCACAAATTTGTCCGGTATATCAAACCCCTTATACCTGATCTCATTTTTTATCTTTCTTGAAACATTTTTATCCAGAAGAGTACAGACTTCTAAGCTCTTTGGGTTCCGCGCTTCTAAATTCTTTACCAGGTAATTCAGCGTCCTTCCGGAATCAACTATATCTTCTATTATAAGGACCTCCCTGTCTTCTATACTGGATTCAAGATCCTTGGTAATCCTTACAATCCCTGAACTTACCTTTGAATTTCCATAACTCGAAATAGCCATAAAATCAAAGTTTACAGGTATCTTTATCTGCCGGCATATATCTGCTACAAAAATAAATGACCCCCTCAGGACTGATATGAGTACAGGGTTTTTATCCTGATAGTCATTGGTTATCTGTTCACCCAGCTCTTCTACCCTTTTATTAAGTGTTTCTTCATCTATCAGGACCTTTATCCTTGAAACCCCGCTTACCAGTACATCTTCATTACCTTCCCTGACAAACTTGAAGCCTCCCATATTTTTCTCCACCCGTTTTATAACTTTATTAAATCATATATAAATTATTTTTCAAATAACCTGATTATCAGGACCTTTTTTG
>JAFGDA010000088.1 GCA_016932375.1 Actinomycetota bacterium
ATCCCTACGATAATCGACCAGTTCAGGATATTCATAGAGAAGTTCCCTTCCTATCTTGAAAACCTGAACCATACTATCGAGAGTTTTTATGAAAAGAACGCCCTTATTTCAAGTATTGAAAACCTTACGGGAAAAGAAATAATTGCACCCGATATGAGCGCCATAACCCGCTACTTTGTCAACAGGTTCAATCTTGAGGAGATAAACCTCCTGCAGGGGGCTACTGTTTTTACCAGGTCAATTATAAACATTGTTCTCTATCTTATCGTGGGCCCTCTCCTCGGCGTCTATATACTTATGGACATAGACAGGCTAAGAGGTGTTTTTATCAGGGTATTGCCGGGAAAGTTCAGGATGCAGGTATCCACGATACTTGACAGGATAAACATGGTAGCCGGAAGATATATACGGGGGCAGATACTGGTTTCGATAATAGTTGGCATACTTTGTACCATAGTCCTTCTTGCATTGAAGGTCGATTTTGCAATCCTCCTCGGATTTATAGCAGGGATTCTTAACCTTGTTCCACTGCTGGGACCCATAATCGGGGCAATTCCTGCTGCGCTTGCCGCACTTTTCATATCCCCGCTCAAGGCGCTGCTTGTAATCCTTTTATTTATAGCAGTACAGCAGATTGACAATTATGTAATCACGCCAAATGTAATGAAATACCAGGTAAGGTTACATCCCGGAATCATTATCTTTTCGCTTATTGCCGGGGGAGCTCTTTTTGGCATGTGGGGCCTGCTCCTGGCCGTACCCACAGTGGCCATTGTACAGGAAGTTTTAAAGCATTATCTCCTCGAAAAAAACAGGACAGCGTCACGATAGATTTCCTTCAGCGGCTTACCTGTTTTTCCAGCCAGCGCCCTGCAGGTCTCGTATTCCGGGGAATAACTGACTGCTTTCCCCTTATAAATGCCTATCTTTACTTCAACTTCGCCATAAGGAAGCAGTGCCCTGCCGGTCTTCCTTTCAAGACAATACCTTGAAACATCTTCCCTCCTTATCCCGAGTGTTGTTGTTTCTTCAAATATTATCCGGCAAACGGAATCCCCGGAC
The DNA here is from genome assembly GCA_016932375.1 of Actinomycetota bacterium. Lineage (GTDB taxonomy): Bacteria > Actinomycetota > Humimicrobiia > Humimicrobiales > Humimicrobiaceae > JAFGDA01. Next base: position 1,063 of record JAFGDA010000088.1, read on the forward strand.
ATCCTTTCACATAACACGCATAATTTAAATGCGGGACGGTTTTTTTTCATATATATATTTTCTATCCAGGCATCCAGTACCTTTTGGTCCCGGACCTTTTCAAGCACATATCCAAGAATCTCCGGTGTGCTGTCATCGATATTGGCAGAAATCAGTATTGTATTGCTGCTGCCGGCTTCGTCTTTATACGGGACCCCTGCATTTTCATGCGCGGCCCTTCCCATTAGAAGCCTCAGGATATCGGGGATTGCAGGGTAAAATTTACGTGAGTCTTTATTGCTACTGTCATCATGTGCCATATGGTTATGTAAATCACCGCAATCATCCTGACTTTTGCTCTCCATCCCTTCATCATTGTCGATGCTGGAAGAAAAAGGCTTTGAGCCGGCTCCGTAGCCCACGTCTTCAATGATCATGGACGGCATTTTTCCAAAACCTGATGCAAGTGTCTTTATAAAAGCGGCTCCTGTCGGCGTAGTCACCTCAAAATCAAAATCACCCTTGTATACAGGGACGCCCTTCAATATTTCGGTAGTTGCCGGGGCAGGTACGGGAAGCCTTCCATGAGCAGTGTCCACAAAGCCGCTCCCAAGCGGAACTTTACTGCTGGATACATGGCCTATTTCCAATTTATGGAAGCATATGGCAGCCCCCACAATATCTATAATGGAATCAACTGCCCCTACCTCATGGAAATGTACAGTGTCTACTGTCAAACCGTGCACTTTTGCTTCTGCAGAGGCCAGGGTTTCAAAGATTGCAATTGAGGTATCCTTTACCTTACTGTCAAGAGAGCTCCCGGCGATCATCTTCCTTATATCCCGGAAATTACGTGGTGTTTCTTCATCTTCAACCACCACATCAAATTTGAATGCAGATATCCCGCCTGCCTTGAGGTTTTTGTAACCCAGGCTGTAGCCGGGAAGATCCAGCTTTGCCAGCTCCTTTTTTAAATAGGAAAATTCGACACCCAATCCGAGAAAAGCCCCCAGCATCATGTCTCCGCTTATCCCTGAAAAACAATCTATATACAAAATCTTTTTCATTCTTTTCTCCAATACTATTTTATCCTAATATATTGATCTTAAAACCTTCCCTCGCTGCCGATTCTGCCAGTTTTTTATCCCAGCATAAAAACAGGATATCCATACTACTGATCTTTTCCCTTAGTACAATTACTGAAGCCAGGTGAATAGAGTCAAATCCACGAATATTATGTTTTTCAGCAAGATCCCCGGCAAGAAAGATTAAACTGCTATCAATATTTACGATAAGATAACTTCTCCAATCATTTTTAAAATTTGAATTGCAAAGGTTATATTCTTTTTCGCATATGATTTTTTCAACGAAGCCCCTTTTAAACGCAGAACTTGCTTCTGCATATGCAACTATAGAAGTTGCCATAATTTTAGATTTCCCCACCAGTTCCTGGACTTCCCTGGTTCCAGTTTCTTCTACATATAATTTAACAAGGGCACTTGTATCAAGATAGCAAATCATCTTCTATCCCCTGATATGATATCTGAAATCATTTTTGCTTTTTTTGTCTTTACCGGTTCGTTTATATTAGCAGGTTTACTGCCCTCCCATGATACAGTTTTTTCTTTTATGAGAGAATATATTTCCTTGTATCCGAAAGGTTCAATAGGCTCAATCATGGCAATATCTTTATTATGGTATGTTATAACAATTGTCTCGCCTTTATCGATCTTTCTTATATAATCACTTAATTTATTCTTCAGTTCCCTTATGCCAACCCTTAACATACTTTCCCCTTTTTAATTAAGTAGCTATAATTTACCATAATTGTAGCTTCATAACAAGCATGCCCCTAAAATATTTTCAACAATCCTTTTCTAAAATAAAGCCCGGTTTTCCCATCCCTGCGGATAACCTCCGGTTTTATTTATACAATCTGCATATTTATTAATACCTCACGCTCGCTTTATTAAAACTATTGCATTAATCTTCGCTTTTTTATATTTTGTAAGTCAGCACTTACCGATAAGTATGACAGAATAAATGGCAATTGCCGTTACAGGAAGGATTCAGGTAAACGCAATTACATCAGGAGACCGGGTATGAATTTGGAGGTAAAAGTAAAAAAACTTAAAGAGATACTGGCTTCCCTTGGGTCAGCGGCAATCGCCTACTCGGGAGGTGTGGACAGCACATACCTGCTTAAAGCAGCCAGGGATTGCCTCGATAAAAATGTAATTGCCCTGACTGCCTCATCCCCTGTGACCCCGGAACGTGAAATCAAGCATTCCCGCGATGTTTCAGGCATATTAAAAGTAAAGCATATCATTATAAAAAATAATTGCCTTGACCTTGAAGATTTCACCTCAAATCCTGCAGACCGCTGTTATATATGCAAGAGGAATATGTTTATCCAGTTCCTTTCATTAAAAGAAGATTATAATTTCAAATACCTTATTGACGGGACCAATTCTGATGACCTGAACCTCCACAGGCCAGGCCTGAAAGCCATAAGGGAGCTGGGAGTAAGAAGCCCCCTTGCAGAAGCTGGCCTTACCAGAACAGATATAATAGAGCTTTCAAGGACAGAAGGCCTTCCTGGCTGGAACAGGCCACCCTTTACATGTCTTGCCACGAGAATCCCGGATGGAGAAGAAATAACCGGAGCCAAATTAAGGATCGTAGATAGCGCCGAAGAAATCCTGAGGGATCTCGGGTTTGAAGAGGTACGTGTGAGGTATCACTTTCCGGCTGCCCGCATAGAGATCCCTCCGGATCATTTTGAAAAAATGCTTGAACCCTCCATAAGGGAGAAAATCATACCGGAATTTAAAAAACTGGGTTTTACCCATATTTTGCTGGACCTATCCGGGTACAAAATACAGGAACGGGGATCAAATGAAGCAAAAGACTAAATACAGGACTTTAAATACATTTTACTTCATTTTTATACTTTTCGGGATGTCTTTAGTGATGATTGATCCGCTGATACCTATCATAGCTGAAAGGATAAATGCTGGTTATGATAAAATAGGGATCGCGCTGCTTATAGGTTCTCTTGCAACTTTTGTATCAAATTTTGCAGCCGGCCGCTTCAGTGATTATGTGGACATAAAGAAACTCATCCTCCTTGGCCTGTCACTCCTGTTTACAGGGTATTTTATCTTTGGAATATATTTGAACTATGTTATGTTTATTCTTGTATTTTTAATGCTCAGGGTTGGATATGGTACAATTGATACTTCTGTCCACTCTTTCTCTGCTAAATTATTCAATCAGGACATCAGCAATATTTTTATCAGGCTGGATATAGCCTGGTTTGCCGGGGCATTTCTCGGACCTCTCCTGATAAGCGCGGTGCTGTTTTTCGATTTTAAAATAGGATACCTGTTTTTCATAATTGCTTTTTTCTTCGCAATCTCCATCATTATTTTCTACCGGATCTGCCCATCAAGGAAAATTATTGAGGGCAACCCGGCAGTTAAGAAAAAGGTTGTAGCAGATAAGGAGGGTGGAAATATAACTCCCCCTGCCGGATTCCTCTCTTCATTAAAAAACCCGGTTGTTATCCTGACGAGCCTGATACTTTTTTTCTATTCCGGAAGCATTACAAGCCTTTCCACCTGGCTGACCACTTATTTCCTTGCATTTGGCATTAAGGTCGCATATAGTTCTGCCATTCTTTCATTATACTGGCTTATTTCTATTGCCGGTCTTTTCGCTGTAAACAAATTACTAAGAAAATTCAGTGAAGCAACCATCCTCCTAACATGTTTCATTCTCGGGACAATCTGCTTTGTATTCTTCAGCATAACAGGGAATATAACAGCAAAGATCATATTTTTTGCCATCCAGGCCTTATTCTTTGCAGGAACCTTTTCCCTTTTAACTTCGATTACTGCCAGGGAAAATTCAGGGAATTCAGGAACGGTTCTCGGGGCCAATCTTGCCTTCACATTTGCAGGATCAATAATATTCCAGCCCCTGCTTGGTTTCATAGCTGAATACTCTGGAGAAGGCTTTGTTATATTTGCTTCCCTTGCCGGTGCCATCATAAGCCTGTTATTTATCATTATCCTCTTCAGGGTTTTAAAAAAGAAAGTTATAGCCTGATAAATGTTTCAAGAGATGTACTGATTCTATATAACTGTTTCTATATAAGGGTTCGAGTCCCTTATGGGCTACCAGCGTTGATTTTTCATCAATTTCAGGGTTTAAAACCATAAATATAGTGCTAATTCTTTGAGTTCCAATAATTCCATCTTTAAATTCAATTCCATCAGGAAAATAATCTTTTGAAACTTTTGTTTAAGCAGTAAGTCTGAAGTTAACCAAAATTGGGAAAGATTTTTTAAAAAATACTCACATGAATTGACACATTTACTTATATCATCATAATTTAATGAAAGTTCATTTAATTGGATTGTCTTTAAAATAATTTCATTTTCAACAATTTCATTTTGTTCTTTAAAGGTCATATCATCAAAAACACATTTAATTGCTAAATCAGCAATTTTATTTTTCTTATTTTTTAATTCCTTAATATCATTTTCTAATTTCCTGATTAATATGTACTGATCCTTTTGTTTTTCTTCCCAGACTTCATTTAATATTTCACTAAATAAATCTAACACTTTTTCCTTAGGTTGTAATTTTTCAAGAGTTTTTATAAATTCACCTTCAATAATTTCTTTTCTTATATTTCCAAACTGACACCCAGACGTTACACAGTGATAATAAGCATATCTTTTAGTTTTACCTTTAGACCAACTGCCAGTTATGAATTTACCGCAATAAGGACACTTCAAAAAAT
>JAFGDA010000089.1 GCA_016932375.1 Actinomycetota bacterium
AGTTATGGTTATAATGGAAGTCTCTATTCCATGTATTTTTTACCAGTATCAGTTTGATTTTACAGGCAGGTTTTGTTTTTAAGAATTGTATCGTATTAGCTATATAATGTATAAAATAATAATATTCAAATAAGCAGGAAAGAATATACAGGAATAAGGAAAAAAACTAATCATCATAAATTTGGATTTTAAATCGAAAGGAAGCTGGTCGCTATCGGCAGTAATTTTGAAGACGATAGAATAAAAATATATACAAAGAATACGGTCACATTCCTTGTATTTTATTTGGCTTTTTTCTACTATCTTAAACTTATCCTTCCAACCACCACGGCGCTGCCCTATGTAATACATACATTGATATTTGTCGTGTATATAATATCAGCCTTCAATATAAAGGGCGGGCTTTACGTATTCATATTTCTTTTGCCTGTCATAAATTCCCTTCCTATCATTATAATCGGCAAGCATTACCATATTATTTTGTTTTTGTTTTTTGCATTGCTTCTCGGGTTTGTCGTAAATTATTCCGGCAGGATTTATGATGGCAACTGGTTCAGGCACAGGTCCGGGCTGGTTTTTGAAGCTGATATAACAAAGCTCCTGGTTTTGTTTACGGTCATTTTTACAATATCCACGGCTATAACCATATACAGATATTCAAATTTTTACCCTTTTCTCACAAATAATTATCATGACCTGGCCCTGAACGTAGATGGTGCCGGCTCGACTGATTCCATAAAATGGACCTTAAGATTTTTCTTCAATTATTTTACGGGGATAATGCTTTTTGCCATTGTTTTTATGGTTCTTGATAAAATCAGGGATATAATAAAGGCAATTATTGTCCTTATGTCTTCGACATTCCTGTCTTCGCTTTTTGCAATATACCAGTACTTTTTCCATCCCGGCCTGGGTAATTCAAGGCACTGGGTAAACTCGGGGCGGTTTAACGGTACCTTTACGGACCCCAATTCCCTGGGTGCTTATGTGATGCTTATATTTCCCTTGATTGTGGCCCTTATAATTTTCTATAAAAGGTGGTACCAGAGGCTAATCCTGGCAGTGTTTTTTGTGTTTTTTGCGGTGATGGTCTTCATATCAGGCTCAAGGAGCGCCTTTGTAGGGATTGGCCTTTCACTCCTGATATTCCTGGTTTTCTTTATACGATGGCTTGCCGGGTTTTTAAGGGGCAGGACAAAAAATGCTTCCAGGTTAAAAAAGACAATGATCCTGGTAGTTTTCATAGTGCTGGTGCTGGCAGTCATATCGGGTGCTGTTTACACGTTTATGAATGAAGATTCTTTCCTGGCAAGGGCAAGCCTTGTGGAAAGGACAGTAGATACGGTTAATACCGGAATATATCATTTTAAAAAATACGGTCTTGCAGAGGGGCTCAAGTCAATTTCAAATTACCGCTATATTTTATGGGGCCAGGCTATCGCAATGACAAAAGATTATCCCCTGTCCGGGGTAGGGATGGGGGCATATAATATCGAGCTTCCCAATTATTTTGTAAAGAACAGGACCGGCGGGATAGATACGGATTTTACCGGGAATTATTACCTGCAGATTTCATCGGAACTCGGGCTCCCGGGGCTGATTACGGTCCTGATGGTATTTTTCCTTATGATAAGGAAGGTTTCCCTTTACTTTATATGGAAAAAACGGACGGGTGCTGGGTATCATAAGGATAATGATGGCTCCTCCTCTATTGTGACTACCGGAAGACAGGGATTAGGTGCTGGGTATCATAAGGATAATAGTGAACCTCCCTCTATTGCAACTGCGGGACGACGGGGATTGAGTAAAGGGGATTATAATGATAATAATGACTGGCTGCTTACCGGCCTCTTTGTATCATTTATTTCCTTCCTGGTAGGCCAGTTTTTCGGGCCCCATACAAATTTCATAGAGATCCAGTTTACTTTCTGGCTGATAATGGGCCTTATGCTTGCCTTTGTCAGGACAGGGCAAAGGGAATTTTTAGTAAAATACGGACAGGGCATGAATTCCGGGCAGGCCGCAGGGTCCGCGCATGTGATTAAGCCTGCACCTCTTTTGCTTAGCCGCAGGATAAGGTTTACTTTAAGGGAGAAGATAAGCGGGGCTTTTATCATCCTTCTTTTTACTGTTGCTTTTTCGGTGAGCTCCCTAACTGACCTTTCAATCAATGTAAACCAGAACCTTTATGATATAAAAGGAAACCATAAGGGTTGGACAAATAATTATGGGTTATACGAAGAGGTAACCCTGGATGGGGAGACTTTCAGGTGGTCAGCAGGGGATGCCAGCGAGGTAGTAGAAAAGAAGGGCAGCACCATAGTAATACCTATGAGGGATAAGATACCCATAGAGGTGAAAAAACCTCTTTTGGTGAATGTATATGTGGACAATATGCCCGTCAAAAAAGCTATTATAAAACTTGATGAGTGGACGGAAGTTAAGTTTGAAATCCCTGATATGGCAAGGGAAAGGTTCACCCTGACCTTTAAATTCAGCCGGAGCTGGGTGCCCAGGGAAGTGGGCCTGAACATGGATACAAGGGAACTCGGGGCCCAGATAGGCCCATTCGAATTTTCAGATTAAAAAAAGGTCTTCTTTCCAATATTGCCGGGAACTTTTTATATGAAACACTTATATGGCATGTCTGATATGGTTTTTTGGGATTTGAAAATTTATAAAGCCGGTTTTTTACCGTCTGACTTTTTCCTTAAAAGCAATGCCGTAAGCTGATATGTTTCATTTTTTGATACTGTTTGGGGGATTTCCAGTCTTTTCCCATAGGTCCAGTATTTCCCTGTAAAAACATTATAATACTCCTGGTCAATAATTTCTCCGTTGTTTTCCTTCAGCCATTCTTCCAATTCATTCCTTGAAAATACCTGGCATATATATTTATGCGACTTGCCGTAACCTGCATCATCAGTATCATAAATATTGTAAAAATATACCTGTTCATTAAATGGAAATGTTAATATGAGATATCCACCGTCTTTTAATAATGAAAACATGTTCCTAACGGCGCTTTCATGGTCAGGTATGTGCTCGAGTGTGCTGATGCAGGTTATAAGGTCAAAACCCTGCCTGATCTTTGGGTTTACTATACTATCTTTAATTATAAGAAAATGCCTGTTTTCAAGGTCCTTGTTCCAGTAACCGCACATCTCATCTATCGAAGTTACATTAAAACCACAGTTATACAAAAGATGGGGAAGAGATGATTTACCGGGCCCGATATCAAGTATCTTTTTAGGATATATTTTACTTATATGCCTCAATGCAAAAGAGTATTCAAGCGGTCTTTCATTTATAAATTCCTTTTGAGCCTTATACTCTCTTTTCAGTATGGGCTTTAATAATAAGTAAACAATTTTTTTGTAAATCCTTATAAATATTTTCCTCATGTCAGGTCTTTCTTTATAATATACTTTCTTAAAAAAGGTAAAAAAAAACTCATGCTTTCTTACAGGCAATTATATTAAGGATCCCTCCAAAAAACAGAAGCTGCAGGTAATTAAACATCCTGTCGGTCCTCTTATAGAGGGATTTTTTCCTCAAGGCAACGGAAAAAAACTGTTTGAGTAAATTAACCGGGCGGCAGCAGCATCCAATATATTCATAGATCCTGTACTCCAGCCCTGCTTTTTTTATATTCCTTAAATAATTCCATAGTTTATGGACATGCTCGTTTATCCCTGCCTTTACCTCCACACAATCCAGGGTAGTCTTTTTGAACATCCCCACAACGGGTTCATTTATAAGGACCATTTTTCCTCCGGGCCTGAGAACTCTTGAAACTTCCTTAAGTGTAGCGTGTAGATCCAGGCTGTGGTGAAGGGTAGCCGTTATGAATACGATGTCAAAGACGCGGTCCCTGAAGGGAAGGGTATTCATGTCACCTGCGATCCTTTCAAAATAAATATTCTTATTTTTTATGAATACGTCGCCTGTAAGGAGTCCTACATATTTTGTAAGAAGTATGTCAATGCCTACCGCATAACAACCTCTTTCTGCAAAAAAACTCGTGGACCAGCACCTGCCGGCGCCGAGATCCAGGACAGTTTCTTTCCCGTCAAGCTCAAGCTTTGAAAACATATGGTGGAAGTTTTCAGCCTGGCTCTTCCATGCAGCCCTGTGCTCCCCGATTCCGTCGGGGAGGGAAAGCATGAGCTCATCTGTGTTTACGACAGCCTTTTCCAGCTCCGTCCATCCTTTCTGTTCGCTTGCGATCTCGGGAGTGATGTTTATAAGCAGATTGCTGATGCCGTCCTTTATAGGGTAACTCTTTTTGCAACTGTTGCATTCAATGGTGCCATCCCTTATCTCTGTACCGTTTTCACCGGTAGAAATGACCGAAAGGTTTTTTCCGAAGCATGAAGGGCAGTGCAATACTTCAAGAAGGTCTTTTCTCATAATAACCTATGGCTATTTTTAAATTATTTAATATTACGAAGTTATTTTTTGGTATTATAACATATTTGATTTAGCTTGCCTTTTCTTTCTGCAGGAATAATACCTGATAAATATACAGACATGGGTTTCCCTTAAGTCCATCGATTATTTTATATGTCTATTTTTAAGCATAATTTGCATCCTGTAAATGCACGATGTCTGTATATTTAACAAATACCGTTAGAATACTTATTCCATAATAACTTATTGTATTATGACCCAATTGATTATTGCTTTGCTTTTGTTTTGTGATCCAATTGCAATATCAATCTTATTTTTAATATCATATTTGATTTAATTTTGATTTGAATTATGGTACTTTAGACACCATAATGCTTTAGAAGCGTCTGTTATTTCCAGATGTGTTATTTCCGGGTGAACACAGAGATGTTCCCTGAAGTTATCAGTTATAAAGTTTTTTTGAGGCCTTTATAAGGAGAAACTTTATAAGGGGAAACTTTAGAATGGGGAACCTTCGGAATGGGGAATCTCTGGAATTATAATATAGATTATATAATATAGATTACTTATGAGAAATTTAAATAAAAAGATAATAATGTTTTTACTGGTGGCCTTTTTTTTGGCAGCAATATTCCTCTGTGCAGACCTGTTATTTTCCAATCCCCCTGAAATACTGGCCGGCTCCGGTGATACTGTGGCC
>JAFGDA010000011.1 GCA_016932375.1 Actinomycetota bacterium
GCATGCCTGAAGGGATGATCGACTATTTCACCATATACTCCACTGAACTTACGTGTAAACCCGAGTTCATCTATCCATGTACCATCTTCCCTGACAACTTTTTTATAATCCGAGCTTTCTTTTAAAAAAACCCTCCTGAAATCTATATCAAAGGATTTAAGTATTCTCTCGTCAAATTCTTCAACAGTGAACCAATCAGTGTTAATGGTGTCATAACCGCATTCATCAAGCCCCATGTATTTTTTTAAATTATGGTATGCGTTCTGCATCATTGAGCTTACCCTGCCACCAAGGTCCCGGGGAACCCTGTCCGGCTCCCTGTGGTTCAAAGCTTCAATTACCCTTTGCCTGTGAGTATAGTTTTCTTTCATCAAAAATTTCTCCCTGTATTTCACCTAAAATATGAATATTGCAATAAAATCGAAATTTAAAATTATCAAGTTTCTAAGATAATAAAATTATTCAAAAACATTCTAATATTTGCCATATTCCTGAAGGGTTTCCCACATTGCCATAATATTCTCCGGAGGGACACCAGCCTGGATATTATGGATGGCAAAATAAGTACCTTACCTGTATTTTTATAAAAAATATTTTATTTTCAGAATTTTGAAGAAACAAGTTCCTTTGTAATTTTTACCCATTCCCTTATCCTGTCCGGGTCATTTCTAAAAGTATGGGTATCTTTCATTATGATTTCAATAAAGCAACCCTTAAAAACTTCAAGCCCATTTTTAATTACTTTTCTTATCGGATCCGGGTCAAATTCGTCCATGGCCAGTTCTGCAGGATTGGGTTTCCATACAGCAATATATTTATCTTCCAGTTTTTCGGCAGCTATTTTTATGTCCGTAAATGGAGACACTGAAACTTTCCTGAGATTTCTAATTTTTTTAATAATATCAAATTTATTATCAAAAACCTCGCAGCATCCATAATAATTTAATCCAAACCTGTCAAGTATTTTCATCTGGTAAGGCAGGATAAATTCATCGATCATTGCCGGCGACACACTTGTAAGATCCTGGGCCTGGGAAAATCCCCAGAGATCTTTCAACCTTACATTATCGCCATCAAAATCGCCCCGGGGTAACTCATCGCTCCATCCAAGCGACCCGGAACCAATGTGATCATCAGCATTATTTAACCCCAGGTAGCCATTTTCCTCGGCAGATGTAAGCAGCTTCAATGTCGACTCCGTAAAGAATTCCATTACCTTATGAACCCACCCTGGCCTTTCTATAAAATCGAAATAGAATTGCTCGAGCCCCCTGATCATTGATATATGGTCCACCATTGAAGTATTTATGGCACTTGTTATTATGTTCCAGTATATTTCAACCTGCAGGATATCCCCGAAAATATCATAAAGGTACTCTAGATCCCTTTCAGTTTCCTCCCTGTCAACAATAAGTTCCGGATGTGCAAATTTTTTTATATCATCTTCCTGGTTTATCTGTGGTATAAATCTTTTTGAACCCCCCTTGCTTGTCCATTCCCAGGCTATATCCATTCCGATAGCCGTAATTGCAAACCTTGGGGGAACCTTAATTCGCGTTGTTATTACATAATCATCCCCAAAAAAATCAGGATGCGCAATCAGTGATCTCAAAAACCATTCATATTCCCTGAGGTAAGGATCTCTTGTTTTAAGAGATTCGTAAGGAATTATTTCTTCAAAGCCATTTTCCGGGAATGCAAGAACAAGGGGAGTTTTATTTTTTAATGCGTTATGTTCTTTCCATAACTTAATTTTTGCACTGTTCCCAGGGTCAGATGAAAGCTCGCTTATCTTTTCCGCCAGTTCCCTCAGAACTTTAATATCCTCCCTGTTTTCCCTTTTTCCGGGTTTATATTTAAGCAGGTCAAGTATTATTACGACTTCGAGTTTTCCTGTACTGAGATCCCATGGTGTTGCATTTTTTTTATCGTCGCTTATATTGTCAACGGCAAAACCAATTTCTTCTTCTTTTTTCATAACCCAATAAACTTCTTTCCAGGATTATAAAATTATTGTTTTCCTGTTCAAAATAGGGAAAAACCAATTCAAATTAATAAAACCTTTAATAGATGCACGATTTTACACAAGATATCCCTTATTTTATTTTCAGGGGAACTTCTTTTAAGGCCAAATAAATTTTATTATTTAAAAAGCAAGTACTAACTGATAAAGACGTTTTTTATTCCTGCCATCTCAAGTATTTCCTTGCATCTTTTCATCTTTTTCCTGGAAGGAGGTTTTAAACCCTTAAGGGTATAATCCATATCCATTTCCTGGTATTTTTGCTCACCATAAGAGTGATAGGTCAGCAGGTCTACCCTTTTTATGTTTTTTAAGCCCTTCAGGAAGCTTGCAATTTTATTAAAATTATCTTCATCATCAGTATATCCCGGCACTACCGGCACCCTTATCCAGACCGGCAAACCCTTTTGGTCAATTTTAACAAGGTTTTCCAGTATTTTTTTATTATCAACGCCCGTATACAATAAATGCTTTTCCGGATCCATCTGTTTTAAATCGTATAAAATTAGGTCGGTATATTTGAGTATTTCATCTAATTTCTTCCATTCTGTAAATCCACACGTATCCAGAGCAGTATGAATATTGTTTTCCCTGCATTTTTTTAAAAAATCTATCAAGAACTCTGCCTGGCTTGTTGGTTCTCCCCCTGTTACGGTTACTCCACCACCTGTATTTAAATAAAATATATAATCCCTTTTAACCGTATCAAAAACTTCATCCACCGTCATATACTCACCAGACAACTGCCTGGCTCCTGTCGGACATACCTTAGCACAAGCGCCACACCCTTTGCACAAATTTCTGTCCGTTTTTATATTATTATCAACAAATGATATGGCAGAATCTGGACACGCTTCAATACAACTCAAACACCTGATGCATTTTTCAGGATTCCATCTTATTTCTGGAAATGGCTTCTGGCTCTCCGGGTTCTGGCACCACACGCACCTTAAAGGGCACCCTTTTAAAAAAATCACTGTTCTTATTCCTGGCCCATCTACTGTTGAGGACCTCTCTATGTCGAATATTAAGCCTCTCCTGTCCAATTATTCAGCCTTTCTAAGTTCAACTCTTATAACGTATCCTTGCAATTATTTCTTTCTGAATCTCCTCCCTTAAGGCTACGAACCTGCTTGAGAATCCGGTAACCCTTACAACCAGGTTCTGGTATTTTTCCGGTGTTTTCATTGCCTGCTTAAGATCCTCCAGTGTATGGATATTTATTTCTACATGTTCTATGCCCATTTCAAAGAATGATTTTATTATGCCGGCCAACCGGTCTACAGGGTTATCCCCTTTTAGCAGGGCAGGATCCAGTTCCATCTGCAGCGGACCGCCGTCAAATCTTGAAAAATCCAGTTTTGCCATAGACCTTGCATGGCATGTTATGCCTTCCAGTGCAGTTCCGTGTGAAGGATTCCCTCCCTGGGCTATTGTCTCGCCTTTTTTCCTTCCATCAGGCGTTGCACCTAATTCCTTCCCTATATAAACATGCCCGACATGGCTCCACAGCAATGGATAGTAAGAACCCCCGAATTTATTCTTCTGGTTCTTAAGGGTATCGCATAAATTATCCATTACTTCACAGGCCAGCTTATCTACGGTATCATTATCATTGCCGAATTTAGGTAAATTAATTATTGTCTCCCTGATATTTTCATAACCTTTATAATTTTTATCCAGTATTTCAATTAATTCCTTTAAGGATATAAGTTTGTCTTCAAAAACAAGCTTCTTTATTGCCTGAAGTGAATTCACGGCATTTGCAAAACCAAGTATCTGGACTGTTGCAACATAATAGGGAACACCGCCGCCTGATACATCCATTCCCTTGTCTATGCAATCCGGCATATTTAAGGATACAACAATTTCCGGCCAGACACTGGGGGCTTCATCAAGGTAGCCGTTAACAAGGTTATTCAGCGCAGCAGCTGAAGTGCCAACTTCCTTATTATAAAGATCCAAAAACTTATCAAAGTCTTTTATATTCGCTGAAACTGATTTTTTCAATGTATTCATAACAGAGATAAGCAGGTTCATTGAACACCAGTCGCCAGTAAGGTATTGTTTTCCCGGAACACTATACCAGCCGCACCCATTATGGCAGGCATTCCAGGCATCTTCTTTCTTGATTCCCTGGTTGATCAGGCTTTCACGCATAATATCGTAATTTACTATCATTGGCGCACCGCTCCTGCGCCTGTAATTAACATCACATGCATATTTATAGAAGTCTTCATCAATGTCTTCATGCCACATAACTGCAAAATTACCGGGAAATCCTTTCAGGGAATCATAAGCCTCAAGGACGAGCCAGCTTACTTCGTTTGTTGCGTCCCTGCCTTCCTTATCCCTTCCACCTATGGTAAGCCAGGGATCCAGGTGAATGAAAAGGTCTGCCAGCATGTCTCTTGCTTCTTCCCTTGTGACGGTGCCTTTTTCAATGTCCTTATCGTAAAAATCAATTAGAAGCTGGTCTATCCTGCCGACCGGGCCGTCGCATTCCCCGATTACCTTATCAAACATCACAAAGAAATGGATCCACTGAACTGCTTCATGGAAAGTCCGGGGTGCACTTTTTGCGATATTTTCGCAAACCTTTGAAATCCTTTCATACCTTTCTTTCCTTTCAGGGTCTATTTCGGATATTGCGTATCTTTTATGGGCAGCAGCATATTGGCCTATCTTGAATATGATAGCATTGCATACTATTTCTGCAGCTTTCAGGTATTTTACCTCATCTTTCTTTCCGGCTTTTTCAAATTCCCCATATTTTTTTATTACCTTATCCCTTAATCCTGTCCAACCGTATTTAAGACCGGAACCAAGATCGGGACATGTACGGTTCCAGACAAGTGCCCCTGCTCCATATTCCCAGGCTTTTTTCCTCAATTTCCTGATTTTTTCCACATTCTTATATTTCCTTGGCCTGGATGTGTACAGCCTCCAGTGGAGCCTGCCGGTAATTTCTTCATATGGAAAAATTTCCAGGGGGGCGCCTTTTACAACAGCCTCATAATCTTTTGCCCAGTTTATTACATCGAATTTGAATCCCTCTTTGCTGGAAGGAAGCTCATCTGCATTAAATGGTCCGTTGTTTAATAAACAATCAATTTCCAGCTGATCAAGCTCCAGGTCCTCCCCGTCTTCGTCAATTGCCTCACCTAAAACAGGCGTGTACCTGCCCTGCAGCATGGCAAATTTGTCAGTAACTGTTTTAGAAGAAGGATCCTTCGGGTTAAACGGATGCACCTGGCCTTTGGTTTTAAGGTTCTTTTTAATCCTCGGACTTGCATTTACTTCTTTTTCTTTTAGTTTTGTGCTCATTTTTTATCCTTTTTTATAAATTTTTTTAATTAAATTAATGGCTTTTCCCGGCCAGGTCACTAATCGTAATAAATATTTTAAATTGGCCGCGTCCTTGCTATTATTTCCTGCTGTATTTTCCTGTCAAGGTTTACAAAGTGAGCCGGCTGTCCGGTCACCCTTACAATCAAATGGCCATAATTTTCCGGTTCTTCAACCGCTTTTTCCAGCTCCTGCCTTGATACTATGTTTACAATTATATGGACACCTCCAAGCTTAAAATATGTATTTGAAATATCTTCTATAAGCTTATAATGTTCATCCTCATAGCTTCCCCTGAAAACAGACGGGTCAAGCTCCATGTGCCATGAGCCTCCTACAAGTCCATCAAACCCGAGCAGCGCAAGTGACCGGGCGGTTGCAGTCAGTCCTTTCCTGTTGCGGCCATGCATCGGGTCAGGAGATTGTGCCAGGGGTTCTTCTTTCTTCCTTCCGTCAGGTGTTGCACCGACTTCAGGACCTGCATAGACATGATTCATCCATGAAAAAATGGAGGCACGGTATGGGAAACCCTTGCAATTTTTCATATTGCCCAGCAGATCCTTGATAAACCTGACAACCTTCAATACTACTTCATTAACATCATCGTCATCCTCGCCATACTTAGGCAATTTCAATATGCCCTGCCTTAATTCTTCATAGCCTTTATAATCCTGCTCCA
>JAFGDA010000012.1 GCA_016932375.1 Actinomycetota bacterium
AAAATCGAAGATGGCGAGCTCTATGTGAGAGGAGCAAATGTTACTCCCGGTTATTACAAAAATAAAGGAAAAACCGCCGGGTCTTTTAAAGACGGTTGGTTCAGGACCGGTGATATTGTGGAAATTGACAGCCAGGGAGATGTCTTTGTAAGAGGCAGGAAAGACGACATGATAGTAAAAGAGAGCGGGATAAATGTATACCCATCCGATATCGAAGAAAAATTAAAAAAACATCCTGATATAAAAGACTCGGCTGTTTTTGGCGCAGAGAGAGAAAGAAGAAAAAAGATAATTGCCGTCCTTCTTCTCAGGGATGATTCTAAAATAAATAATACTGCCGGCAAGAAAGATATGGATAAAATAATCCGGGATGTCAATTCCGGACTCAATGTTTACCAGAGAATTGATGACTATGTTGTATGGAAAGGTAAAGATTTTCCCAGGACAACCTCTACCATGGATATCAGGAAGAAAGAAATAATTGAAGAGATAGAAAAATCGCCTGAAAAAAAAGAAGCTGCAATCGGAAGAGCTGCAATAAAAGAATACAGGGAAAACATGGAAATGAAAGATATTTACAGCATTCTTGACAGTGTTAAGAGAACAGCCGGAAAAAGGGATGAAAATGCGGTGCTTGAAAAAGACCTCGGCCTCGATTCGCTTGACATAGTGAGCTTATCGACCGAGATAGAAAAAAGATACGGCATAGATTCATCACAGCTTGACCTGACAGGCAAAACAAAAATAAAGGATATTGAAGCAAAAATTAAAAACCCTCCCCTTAAATCAGCCAGAATTCCGTTTTTTAATTTCCCCTATAACTGGTTTTTTATAGGGCTACGCACCATATTCCAATTCCTGCTATTCCCATTTGTCAGGATTATTTATAGAACAAAGATTACCGGCAGGGATAGCCTGAAGACGATTAACAGTCCCACTGTTTTCATATCGAATCATGTTTCTGTCATGGATACTCTTGTCATTTTATATTCTCTTCCCCTCAGGGCAAGGATAAAATTGGCAGTAGTGATGTCAATAGGCCATCATTTCGACAGATTTTTTTCCGGAAAAGGAAATTTATTATTGAGAATTATTGAAGGCATGGGCTTTTATTTATTTATAAGCCTTTTTGTGAATGCAATCCCTTTATCCCGTGAATCCGGTTTCGACCAGGTTTTTAAAAATATCGGGATAGCAATAGACAGGGGCTGGAATATCCTAATATTTCCCGAGGGTTCCGTAACAAGAGACGGGAAAATCCAGAAATTCGAGCCGGGAATAGGTGTAATATGCAGGGATATGAAGATGCCTGTAATACCTATAAGGATAGAAGGGCTTTTTAATATTTTAAGAGATGGATTATTGCCCTTGGGCCATATGCCGAAAATTCCTCTTGTCAGGGTAAGAATAGGAAAAAAATCTTATTTTAAAGAGGGGGAATACAGGAAAATAGCAGACAAATTATATAAAAATATGGCTGAATTATGATAATAAAAACCAAAAAAATACCAGTTTTATGCCAGTAATTTCCAGTAATTATGCTTGTATTTACATAAGACCTTTAAATGCTATAATTTTTACAGGATAAGCTAAGTTAATAAGGAATTGACTGCACTATTTTAAATATCGACTTGATTATTGATTTAGCTCTGTTGAATTTCCATGTTGGCCCAAAATTACTATTACCAAATTTATCAAATATCAAAAGGATACCAAAAGGAGATGATAAATATGCCAGACCAGCTATTATTTACACCGCTAAAAATCGGAAACCTAACAGCTCAAAACAGGATAGCTTTGAATGCTATGGAGTGCAATGATGCCGAAGAAAATGGAGATCCGTCACCAAGAACCTATGAAAGATATAGGGAATATTTTAAGGGCGGAGCAGGACTAATCGACCTTGAAGCCATAACGGTAACCCAGGAAAGCCGGGGCAGGATAAACGAGCTGACAATCGAACCCCATAACGAGAAAGCCCTGAAAAAATTCACCGCAGAAATGAAAAAGATAAACCCGGATGCAATCTTTATCTGGCAGATTACGCATTCAGGGGAAGTCAGTGATCCCTCCTTCTCAAGAAGAGTAACTCCCAAACCCCTGAAACCCTTCGGAGGAGATCTTCTGAGCGAAGAAGACGTTGATGACATATTGGATAGGTTTGTGCTTGCAGCCAAAATAGCGCACGAATGCGGAGCGGACGGCATCGATTACAAGCTGTGCCATGGTTACCTAGGATCACAGCTTCTCAGGCCTTACAATGACAGAAAATGGAAATACGGCGGTCCCTTTGAAAACAGGTCTAGGTTTGCATTTGAAGGTTACGAAAGAATTGCCAAGGAAATAAATGACCCCAACTTTATAATCGGCTCAAAGATATCGTTCTGGGAAGGTTTCCCGGGAGGCCTGGGCACGGCAGGCCCTGATACTGCGGTTATCGATTACGAAGAGCCGATCAAGCTTGTAAAAGGATTGGAAGAAAGAGGGGCAAATTATATCTTTGTATCTACCGGAACTCCCTCAATAACAATGGCCTTACACATGCCGGATAAAAGGATTCCGGACCAGGTCTATATTCATTTTACATTCCAGAAAGTTGTAAGGGATAACCTTAAAGATGAAACAGCGGTAATAGGTTCAGCGTATTCTATTTTCAGGGATGGGAAAAATAATTTGCAGCCGCCTCAGGAACCTGAAAAGCAATCCCTCGTATACTGGGGCAATAAGAACATAAAGGACCGTGTCTGTGACATGATAGCAATCGGAAGGCAGTCCCTGGCTGATTGCCACCTGCCCAGGAAACTTGAAGCAGGAAAACCTGAGGAAGTTAACTGGTGTACAGCATGTGATAATTGCGTGGAACTACTGATAAGACAGGCATATGTTGGTTGCGCAACATATAATAAGGAATCTGCCAGAAC
>JAFGDA010000090.1 GCA_016932375.1 Actinomycetota bacterium
CATGTAGATTCTGTAGAATTTTTTAATTTTGTAAAAAAGTAATTAATAATATATAACAGCGGGTTCTTATAATTATGGGTGAAAAAACAATTATAAAAGACCTCGATCCTGAAAAGCTTGACCGGATAAGGATCAAATGCCTTGATTGTAATTTCTGGTTTGATTTTGACGAGGCAAATTTTTTTGAGGATCTGGCAAAAATAAGGGGTATTCCCGAAATAGGGGTTTTCCTAAAAAGTAAATTATTTGAAAGAACCACAAAAACATCCAGGTGCAGGAACATAGAATCTTTCTTGAATTATGGAGGCAGGGTCAAGACTGCATTCACGGGGAAGAAGTGTACAGGGATCCTGCTTGCCGGAAAGTACTATCTTTTCCCGAAATTAAAAAGTTTTACTGTTTATCCACCTGATATAAAAAGCGTTTTTCTCGCGTGCATATATGTTATTCCGGAATATAAGGAAACAGGGACGGAAAAAAGGCTCCTGATTGAGCTTGAAAAAGACCTTATCCGGGAAAAGGTCGAAGCGATAGAGGCTATTGGAAAAAGAAAAAATGATGATATTGATGATGAAGAATTTGAAAACAGTCCGCTTGTCCCGTTTAAATTCCTGATAAATAATGGTTTTTACCTTAAAAAAAATAACGATCTTTACCCGCTTGTACGGCTTGACATTAAAAGTATAGCGTTCGATTCACTTGAAGAAGGCAGCCTGATTAAAGAAGCAGGTTTTAAGAAGCGGGCCAGGAGCCCGGTTATGATGAAGCAGAAATAAACTGGTTGGGGCTTTATGCTCCGGAAGCATATCCAGTACCGGTATTTGTCCGGGACTGTCTTGATTGGTTTTCCCGTTCACACGGTCACTTTTTTATTGACTCTGCATATATAAAATGATAAACTTTGTGTACTTTTAATGGAGTTGGCTTTTTCCGGAAAAAAAGTTTTTACGGGATTGCTTTTTGGTTTGTGTATTTGAAAATTGAATATACAATAAAGCCTGTGATCAGAAATAGTATGCACTGTAAGCAGTATACAGAGAACCGCTAAATGCTGAGAATGCGGTTACGTAGCTGGTGCTGAATGGCTCTGTGAGGCGCCTGTCTCAAATCTCCTTTACGGGAAAGTAAGGCCGGCCGGCTTCCTCCGTTACCAGAGGATAGGGTATGTGATGTATCCGAAATATATAAGAGCATGGGTGGGCATAATTGTTTTATGGAACATGTAATTCATTTACAGGAAAAGTAAATGAATGTTTATGGATAAAATAGGTTAATAAACAATAACAAGCCTGACCGTGAAGTAGAGTGGCACCGCGGGAAATAAACCTCTCGTCTCTACGTATGGTAGAGATATGGAGAGGTTTTTTTATTTTATAAAAAAATAATATTAGAGAAAGGAAACGAATAATGGCTAAAGATGATGAGAAAAAAATATTCCTTACAGAAGATGAAATGCCAAGGCAGTGGTACAATATAAATCCTGACCTGCCGAGGCCCCTCGACCCTCCATTAAATCCACAGAATGGAAAACCCCTCACTCCGGAAGATTTGTCAATCCTGTTCCCAATGGAGCTGATAAAACAGGAGATGAGTATGGAGCGTTTCATAGACATACCGGAAGAGCTCCTTAAAATCTACAGGATTTGGAGGCCATCCCCTCTTGTAAGGGCAAAGGAACTGGAAGATTTTTTGGGAACACCTGCCAGGATATATTATAAAAATGAAAGCGTCAGCCCCCCGGGAAGCCATAAACCCAATACGGCTGTGGCACAGGCCTATTATAATAAGATGGAAGGTGTTAAAGAGCTTACAACAGAAACAGGTGCCGGGCAATGGGGAAGCGCCCTTTCATTTGCATGCAGCCTGCTGGATATGAAGCTTACGGTTTACATGGTAAGATGCAGTTATGACCAGAAACCTTACAGGAAATTAATGATGAAAATATGGGGTGCGGAATGCATTGCTTCTCCATCAGGCACCACGGAATCAGGAAGGGCAATCCTAAAGGATGACCCTGACTGCAGCGGAAGCCTTGGTATGGCTATCAGTGAGGCAGTTGAAGTTGCGGCAAAAAGCGGCGGCAAAATAAAATATTCCCTTGGCAGTGTATTAAACCATGTTTTGATGCACCAGACAATTGTCGGGCTGGAAACAAAAAAGCAACTTGAAAAGGCTGGTGTTGAACCTGATATATTGATCGGCTGTGTTGGTGGAGGAAGCAATTTTGCAGGTTTTGCATTTCCTTTTGTTCCGGATAAAATGGCTGGCAGGGATATAAGGATAATAGCTGTCGAACCTATTGCATGCCCGACCCTTACCAAGGGCCCATTTGCCTATGATTATGGTGATACCGCCAAAATGGCGCCGATTGCCAAGATGTACACACTGGGCCATGATTTTGTTCCAAAACCAATACATGCAGGAGGGTTAAGGTATCATGGAATGGCTCCCCAGGTGAGCCTTCTTGTAAATGAAAAAATAATTGAGGCTGTTGCCCTGCCACAGAATCCTGTTTTTAAGGCAGCTGTTGATTTTGCAAATACCGAAGGGATAATTCCTGCCCCGGAGACGGCCCATGCCATAAAAACTGTGGTAGACGAGGCATTAAAATGCAAGGAAACAGGGGAAGAGAAGGTAATAGTATTTAATTTCAGCGGACATGGACATTTTGACCTGGGAGCTTATGATGCTTATATGAGCGGAAAGCTTGAGGATTATGAATATCCGGATGAAAAAATAAAGGAATCATTGAAAAACCTTCCAAAATTCTAAGGTGGATAAATTATAAGGGCACCCGGTTTGAACCCGGGGCCCTTATGCAATAACTTTTATATTAGTTTTTTTATAATACTGTTGTGGATTTGGCCTGGATTTATCCGGAAAGCCTGGCAGTAAAAAAGAGCCCTGGAATGCCTGTTACCTGGCTCTGTAAATTTCTTCTTGATTTTTTTACGATAACTATATATATTAATGTTGAAGTTTAGGAATTTTTTGACAAAAAAGTAGGAGTTTCTTTCTAATAATCAGGCCTTAATTTCACAATATTATTTTTATTTAAATAGATGATTTCTATCTGAAAGTCCTTATAACTTATAAAATCCTTTTTCTTTTAGAATTTTATAATTTTAAATCAAAAAGAAACCATTTATTCGGGCTAAGCATTAAAGGATTTTAGG
>JAFGDA010000091.1 GCA_016932375.1 Actinomycetota bacterium
CACATCCCGTCAAATTATCTGCCATCATCCTGTTTACTGCGTTGCTTCCGCCTCCCCCAACGCCTATTACTCTTATGACTGCATAATAATTTTTATTAAAATCCAAAGTCACTTTTACCCCCTGTCTTATTTAAAACTTCTTAAAATTTTTAATATAAAATCCCTGAATCCACCTATGATTCCGGCGTTTTTCTTACTTTTACCCTCTCCGCGGCCTGTGTCCCCATAATTTTCAGCCTGCTGGGCATATTTCAGTAGGCCGACACCGGTAGAATATATCGGATCACTTACTACTTCGGAAGGCCCTTCGATTTCTGTTGGTAGACCAAGCCTTGCAGGAAGTCCGAAGATGGTTTCGGCCAGCGGAAGTATCCCCTTAAGCTGGGATGATCCGCCTGTTATTACGACACCACAGGGTGCCAAATTTAGAAAGCCGCTTTCATCTATTTTATCCTTAATCAAATTAAGTAGTTCCCTTGTCCTTGAATTGACTATATTGTACAGGCGTATATTAAGGGTGGTTTTATCCCTATTTATTTGTATTTCTTCCAGGTTAATCCTGCTGAGGTTTTCATAGAAATTATAGTCAACATTTGCAAATTTTTTCTTTATCTCTTCAGCTTTCCTGAATGCGATATTCAGCCCTATGGATATATCATTGGTTATAAGGTTGCCTCCTACCGGGAGGCAATAAGTAAAAACCATCTTATTGTCTTTATAGACAGCCACATCTGTCGTACCTCCTCCTATATCCAGCAGTATGATACCGCTTTCCTTTTCTTCGGGAAGGAGCACTGCCTCGGCTGAGGCAAGGGCTTCAAGTATTATGTCTTCCACCTCTATTTTTGCAGCTTTCATGCTATTTAAAACATTCCTTATCAAAGAAGCTGAGCCATATATGGCCAGCAATTCAACCGCTAGTTTGTTTGCCGAGAGTCCCGCCGGGTCCAATATCCCCGGTTCATCGTCTATTACAAACTGTTTTATCAATGTATGAATTACCTGGTATTGGGGCGGAAGATTTATGCGGTTTGCCTGTGATATTAATTTATCGATATCCATTTTCCTTATTATATTATTGGGAGAGTTTATTTTGATCTCACTCCAGTTGTTCAGGAATGATATATGTTTGCCTGTTACTCCTATATATGCATTTTCAACAAAAATTTTACTGGATTTTTCCGCATCTTCCACAGACTTTAAAATTGAACGTGTCGCTTCATTTATATCTATCACAATGCCTTTCTTGATACCGCTGCAATCGGATATTCCGTAACCGGCTATTTTGAACGAATTTTCCCTGTCGCGCCCCCCTATAAGGGTGGTTACTTTAGTGGTTCCTATGTCTATCCCTGTAATATATTCATTGAACGAAGACAATCAATCCTCCAGATAACTCTCTTTTCCAATTACAACCGGCTTATCCGGATTGCTTAAATCTATTATATTATATTTAACATCTTCTTTTAATATTTGTTTTAATATTTCAATTTTTTTAACCGTATCTTCCGAAGTGCCGAAAATTATTTCCATTCCATCATTTGCAATAAAAACAATGGAACCGGCATCATCATTCCTAAAGGTAGCCCCGCTTATTATTTCCTTAAGCTCATTATCCATTGCCAAAAAAATATTTCCACAGCTTATTACATTTTTCTTTGCGATTTTTTCTCCAACATGGATTTCATGGCCGATTATATTCTTTACTATTAAAAGTTCTCTATAATCTTCTTCGGGGTTTGTGCCTGTTATATCCTCAAGTACAACACCCTCATTATCCATCAGGTAATATTTTCCCCTGTTATGGATTTTTATAAACGGCTTTCTTTCCGTCAGTTTTATTTCGATCCTGTCAGGGAATATTTTCCTCATATCAGCTTCTTTGACCCATACGAGAAGCTCCAATATGGAGTCTTCGATATCTTTTTTATTGACTTCGAATATATTACTTCCTTCGATCTCCGGCAATATTCCTAAAATATCTTCCGCTTGATATTTGCCGTTGCCTTCAAGAGTTATATATTTTACCTTAAAATAGCGGCTGTTATAAAAATAATTCAGGGACCATATCGCTGCTATAAAAAAACCTAGCGCAAATATTATTTTTATAACCAGCCAGGCCCTCATCCTGTAAATTTTCCTTTTCCTGAGCTTGATAAAATTTTTATCTTTTTGGGCCAATCTTTTTATTTTTATTCTCTCTATTTTATACTTTAAGGCTTGCGCTCATAAGAATCATCTCCACCAGCGTATCAAAATCGATACCGCAGGCTTCGGCAGCCATAGGGACAAGGCTCGTACCTGTCATCCCCGGCATTGTGTTTATTTCTAATAGATACGGTTTATTATCAGTGCCAAGGATAAAGTCTACTCTTGAAATACCTGAGCACTGCATAATGTTATGGCATTCCAGGGCAATATTTGTAATATTTTTACTTTCCATGTCTTCCAGTATGGCAGGTACAATATATCTTGTAACATTACGTGTGTATTTTGAATAATAATCGTAAAAACCGCTTTTTGGCTTAATTTCTATTATGGGAAGAGCACTAGGTTTGTCTCCGATTATTCCGACCGTCAACTCCTTCCCCTTTATATATTTCTCTACAAATATTTTATTATCATATTTATAAGCCTCTTTAACTGC
>JAFGDA010000092.1 GCA_016932375.1 Actinomycetota bacterium
AATATGAATACATTTTACTACTTAATATAATATATATACAAATTTATTTTTATAAGTACAATTTTATTCTAAAAGACAAAAACAAGAGGAGGGTATTTAAATGAAATTCAGGTTAAACGCACCGACAAAGATTATCTTCTGGATATGCGTGATACTTGCTATCATCGCTGCAATACTGTTCATAATAGGAGGATCACTTACGCCAATGATGCCCGCACTTCTTATTGTTGGGTTTGGAGTACTGGCAGTAGCCTTCATACTGCTTTTGCTGGGTGTAATACTCGAAAAAATTTAACCAGAAGTAAATACAACTAAAATATTTTTGGGAGCCAATTTTTAAAGATTGCTTTTAAGGTAACCTGAAGATTATTTATTTAATAGCATCAATTATTGGCCTGTGTTGGTATGCCTGTATAGCATCCTGATATTCAGCTTCAAGCAGCATACATTATTCAGGAATTTCCGTTTTCTTCCTTCTCTTTACCAGCCTTATTATCACGATAGCGGTTACAAGAACAAACAGGCACGCAGCAATTATGGGCACCACCACCGAAAGTACCGAAACAGTTGTGGAGGTTACGTCTTCAGCAATGCTTACCGGTACATTGGCTGTCCCTCCAGTAGTAACTGTTACTGTTGGACGGATTGCGAGGGATTTAACCGCGCTTACGCTTCCGGAAACAAACAGCCCTGCAATCAACGCAAGTACCGTATTTACATGTGCGATGCTGGACGAGCTTGCTGCAAATACTATGGCACCGGCTGCAGGCCTTACGAAACTCTGGATTATATCATTGACATGGTTCACCGCTGTAATCTTATCGGCAAGCACCTCAATTACCGAAAGAAAAATCAATACGCCTATAACCCACCATGATGTCATGGCATCCCATGGAGAGTTGAGTTTGATAAGATCAGTATATTTTGCAAGAAGTGATACTACCAGCAATGGGATATATGCATTAAGTCCCGCGCTGGCAGAAAGCCCGAAAGCTGAAATAATATTGAAAGCTTCCATCGTAATTTAATTCTTTCTTAAAATATAATAAAAGTCAATTTGGATGGCCTCCTGTTTTTTTCATTCTTATAATCATGAAGCCGGAATGTCATTGATTCACAGGTCCGTTATGGTTCTTTTGCTGACCCTGATTTCAGGTAAAAGTTTACTTATTTGCTCCAAATCAATCCTGCCCGGATATTCATTTAAAACATTTGCGCTTCCGCATGCGACTGCAAATTTAACCATGTCTTCTTTCCCAAAATCATTTTGAAGGGCATACAATAGGCCGGCACTAACACAATCCCCGGAACCTGTAGGATAGAGACCTTCCAGGCGTGGTGGTGTGATGATATAAGAATCAAAACTGTCGTAAAACCGGACCTTCCCTGCCCCATCAGTTAGCATTATGATGTCCGTACCATCATCGATAATCTTCCTGATGAGCCTGGCTGGTTCCAAATTAAAATACCCATCCGACACTTCTTTTAACTCATCTAAGGTGATTTTCAGGATACCGGGAACCGCCATTATTCCGTAATACAGGGGTTTTCCTGATGTATCAAGAAGCGTCTTTACATTATCCTTATTGCATTTATTTATAATTTCGGCATAAAAAGTCTCATCTATGCCGGGAGGGAGGCTTCCCGACATTATAAAGCTTGAAGGTTCCGGATCCATTCCGCTTATAAAATCCCGGAGTTCTTTAAACTCGGTAGCGCTTACGAAGGGTCCTGCATTGTTAATCTGTGTCATCCTGCCATATTTTCTTTCAGTAACCTTTATGCTCATCCTTGTATTTTCTTTTATTGGGATTATTTGAAAGTCCATTCCTTCATCAAGTAGAAGTTTTTCAATATCCCTTCCAATCATCCCTCCACATAATGCAATAGCCTTATTCCTGATGCCAAGACGGCCAAGGACCCTTGAAACATTTAACCCCTTCCCCCCGGCAGATATTGATTTCATTTCAGTCATGTTCATTTTCCCCCTTTGGAGGGAATCAACACTTACCGTAACATCCAGGACCGGGTTAAATGTAGAAGTATATATCATAATTTTTATAAATCCCCATTCCTCATCCAGGTTCTTATATATATTATTCCCTGAAGAATCCTGGCTCTATGTATCACATTAAAATAGTATTCATACCTATCATAAAATGTAATATATTTTAACATATATTCCTCATCCACCTTAAAAATTTTCCACCTAAATTTAAAACAAAACGCACCAAAAAACAACATATAATGTTAAAGGCCCGGTCCATAAACAAAGGGTGCTGTAAATTTATTTTTGGATTATAATAAGGATATATATTCATCAAAAATAACAGGAGATTATTAAGATGGATGTCAGTCTTATAGTTACCTACGACCCTGCCCACCAGCAGAGCTGCATGGAAAGTGTAAAAAATGTGATGGGAAAAGCAGGAGCAAAACCCAGATTTTTAAAATCCAGGTACAGTGGTATCTTCCTGATTGATCTTCCTGATGCAAAAAACGTGGTTAAAAAGCTTGCTCCAATCAAAAGGAAAAACCCTGAACTTTTCGGAAAAACCCACCGTTATATACCCGTTGACAGGTGGGTACCTTCAAAAGTCCCGGATATGCAGAAAGCCGTAAGGTCGGTTGCCAGGGGTATAGGGGAAAATGAAAAGTGGAAAATGGATCTTGAAAAAAGGCACTATGACAAACTTGATTACAACGAACTTATAGAAAAGCTTACAGATGTGGTAAAAAGGAATAAGATCGACCTGAAGAAACCCAAAAAGACAATAAGGGTTGATATCATCGGGACCGGTGCAGGTATTTCCCTCCTCGAAGCAAAAGAACTTTTCAACGTTTGATATAATGAAAGGCCTGGTTATAACTGTCAGGGAAATCAAGGGTAACTGTCCCTGCAAATACACCCGGGGTGGGACGGTCACATTCGAAGTAGAAATGCTGGATTGATATATAACTTTTTCCGGAAGCATTTTCTGTAATCATTAAATTTAGTGAATATATTTGATCACGCAGGTATAATGGTATAATTAAAAATACTTATAATAATCAGGACTTTTTGATTTTTTGGAGGTGGTTAAAATCAGGATTTTTATAGATTCATCCAAACTTGACGAAATAAAAAAAGCACATTCAGCAGGTATTCTTGACGGAGTCACTACAAACCCGTCCCTTATAAAGGCAGCAGTAAAAGCCCTTAAGGACAGGGGCGAAAACGTTGATATGTCCGGCTATATAAAGGAAATACTCATGCTGGCAAAAGGGCTCCCTGTAAGCCTTGAAGTAATTGGCACCACATATGATGAAATGATTGAAGACGGCAAAAAAATCTATGATACTTTCAATCCTGTTGCGGGAAATGTTTATGTAAAGATACCGGTAAATCCTTCATTTGAGGAGGACAGCGGTAAAAATTTTGATGGTATAATGGCAATCAAAGAGCTCTCATCAATGGGTATTCCCATAAATTGCACTCTTGTTTTTACCCCGGAGCAGGCTCTCCTTGCAGCGAAAGCAGGCGCAAGTTTTGTTTCCCCTTTTGCCGGAAGGATTGACGATTATATAAGGTCCCAAAATGGAATCGAATTTAATAAAAGCGATTACTTCCCTGCCGACGGATATGAACAGGGTGAAAAAATACTTGAAGATAACGGTATTGTTTCAGGAATTGATCTTGTGGGACAGATAAGGGTCATTTTTAATAATTACGGAATAACCGAAACAAAGGTGCTTGCGGCAAGCATCCGTAATCCGAGGCAGGCAAGGGAAGCTGCCCTTGCAGGAGCTGACATAGCAACCCTGCCAATGGATGTCATCGACAGCCTTCTTGTCCATTACAAGACAATTGAGGGGATGAAGAAATTTACAGAAGATATCGTGCCTGAATATGCGGAGCTTCTGGAAAGATAGAAACACTATTAATTTATTACCTGTAGAATATTTTTTTAGTGCTTATAATTTTCTTGATTCTTTTTATTGTTCAATAGCAATTATAATTTTTCATTGCCATTCCAAAAATAATTAAATCTATAAGAAAGCCTATATTTATCAATATAATTCAATTTAATTACTTAAAGCCCCGGGTACTATTTTTTATTCTATGAAGCTTTCTTCAATGGGTATATGCCCATATACTGCACCCTTGTTTCATTTACAGGCATGGACTTGTTATCTGCAATACTCTTTTAATAGATAGTAATAGAGATAAAGCCCTTATAGATGAGCTCGGAAATATATCCGAAAATGAGCCAGAATGGCAGGTATATAAGATTTACCAGTCCAATAACTGTCCATTTCCCCTTGTATTGCCAGGGGCACTTTTTTATTGCCAGCTTTAATATATAACCATAGGCAAATTCCCCGATAAAGATGGCTGCAAGGTAGATAAAACCCCTTAATATAAAAGGCATGAATGAAATTAAATTATAAAGGGGCCCGATAACTATTCCCCAGATGCCATATATGAAAAACATCCACAGGTAGGACCTGCCTTTAAGGGAAATATCCCTGTACCGGATATAGTCGTGTATTGAAGAAAAAAATACTTCAATACCGACTCCAAAAAAACTAAAAATTAAAAATAAGATTAGATATTTCATAACCGTATAACATAATTTTACTTTGAATTTGCAAGATATGCCATTTATTTCATTTCATGCATAAAACTGCTCCCCTATCTGTAATTAATACTCCCGGAAACTACCAGGGACTCTTCTTCTTTACAGTAGAGATATTTCCAGATATTATCATCTTAAGATTAATACTAACTGCATGTTGAATTAATTATGGAAAGGAAAGCAAATAACCTTATATCTGAAAAAAGCCCCTATCTTCTCCAGCATGCATATAATCCTGTTAAATGGTATCCATGGAGCAATGAAGTATTCATTAAAGCCCGTCGTGATGATAAACCTGTTTTTCTGTCAATAGGGTATTCCACCTGCCACTGGTGCCATGTTATGGAAAGAGAGTCTTTTGAGGATGCTGAAGTTGCAGAGCTTATGAATGAGATATTTTACTCTGTAAAAGTGGACCGGGAAGAGCGGCCTGACATAGATAAGATTTATATGAAGTACTGCCAGTTGCTTACGGGCTCTGGAGGATGGCCCCTTACTATCATTATGACACCAGATAAAAAACCCTTCTTTGCAGCCACATATATTCCAAAATACAATAAATATGGAAAAATGGGGATGCTTGAACTGATACCCCGAATAAAGGACCTGTGGTCAAACAAACGCGGAGAGATTATTAAATCTTCAGGGAATATCACCAGGCACTTTTTGAGCCAGGAAATTTCCGCTGCCGGCGATGAACTGGATAAATCAATATTTGACCAGACATTTGACCGTTTATTCAAACTTTTTGATAACACAAATGGCGGCTTTGGAACATTCCCAAAATTCCCCAGCATGCAACACCTTTATTTTTTACTGAGATACTGGAAAAGGACAAATAATGAATATGCCTTAAGGATGGTGGAGAAAACCATAAGGGCCATGAGGTCAGGAGGGATCTGGGACCATATAGGTTTTGGATTTCACCGCTATTCTACAGATGAAAAATGGATTATCCCACACTTTGAGAAGATGCTCTATGACCAGGCACTAATATCCATTGCTTGCATCGAGGCCTTCCAGGCAACAAGAGATAAGATATATAAGGAAATTGCCGGGGACATCTTTACCTATATCCTCCGGGATATGACCTCAACAGAAGGGGGTTTTTATTCTGCACAGGATGCTGATAGTGAAGGTGTGGAGGGTAAATTCTATACCTGGACTACCGCTGGGATTAATAAGATGTTTCCTGAAAAAGAATCGGAATTGATCATCGATTTCTTCAGCATAGGAAGAAGCAGCCTGGATTCGGGCAGTGTATTATACAATGAAAAATCCATGGCAGATATTGCACAAAAATATAACATTCCCATAAAAGACCTTAACAATATATTAACAAAAGCAAGGAAAAAAATGTTCTCAGAGCGTGAAAAGAGGATCCATCCCTTTAAAGACGATAAGATCCTTACTGACTGGAATGGCCTTATGGTACATGCGATGGCAATGGGGGCGAGAACTTTTGATAATAATTCTTATTATTTTGCAGCAAAAGCTGCTGCAGATTTTATAATCAGTAATCTAACCGAAAAAGACGGTTCGCTTTTACACCGGTACAGGGATAGTCAGTCAGCAATACCTGCAAACCTGGATGATTATGCTTTCTTTATAATGGGCCTTCTTGGACTATATGAAACAAGTTTTAATATAAAATACCTGGAAACAGCAATACGATTAAATGCATACCTTATGGAAAACTTCTGGGACAACAAAAACGGTGGTTTTTACTTTACTAAAGAGGGTAATGACCTTTCCAACCTCAGGCAAAAGGATATCTATGATGGCTCCCTGCCTTCGGGCAACTCCATTGCAATTCTAAATCTTATCAAACTGGCCAGGATTACAGCTGATACTTCCCTCGAAGATAAAGCCCGGAAAGCCCTTGGAGCTTTTTCAGGAATAGTAAAAAAGGCTCCTGAAGCTTATACCCAATTTATATCCTCTGCCGATTTTATTTTAGGGCCTTCTTTTGAAATTGTATTAGTGGGTGATATCAGGTTAAAAGAAACTAAAAAAATATTCACATCCCTGAACAAAACATTTATTCCAAACAAGATATTCTTGCTTAAGGTATCCAGGAGCAAAGAGCCTGGAATATCCAATATTGCTCTTTATACTGAAAATATGCATACTATAAATAATAAGCCAACCATATACATCTGCTCTGGTTATTCCTGTAAGTTACCCACTAATAATATTGGAAAAGCACTGGAGTTATTAAATGCAACGTAATGTATAACACATATAGACTCAAAATATATTATAAAAACTTGCTGAATTTATAATATAATATATATAACTTTTGGCAAAGGAGCCGGGTAACCAATTTCCAAAAAATTATTTATAACTAAATAATAGATGCTTCCCGAAAGCTTTTGATCTTATAACTCATCCTGAAGGTTGGCAATTCTCCTGAATATTTTTCCCTGTTCCATAATTTGATAAATTTCACAGTATAAATCATATAATTTATTATATTTTTTTGAATTTTCTTCAATTGGCTCATATTTTTTATCAACATTTACCATGGCTTCAGAAGCTTCCTTGATATTACCAAAGAGCCCAACACCTACACCAGCGAATATGGCAGCCCCCAATATTGCAGCATCTTTAACCATCAGTGTTTCTACTGCCTTCCCGTAGATATCTGCCTGCATCTGGTTCCATAGATCTGATTTTGTAGGCCCCCCCAGTATCCTTATGTTGTTGATATGTATTCCTGATTCAAGCATAGTTACTATCATATCTTTTACACCGAGTGTAATGCCTTCCATAAAAGAGCGTGCCAGGCAGTCTCTATCATGGGCAAAGGTCAATCCAAATAATACCCCCCTTGCATAAGGATTCCACCGCGGAGCAGTCGCACTGGCAAAAAAAGGCAGCAGAAGCAGTCCTTTTGAACCAACCGGTGTTTTCTTCACCATGTCATTTATTAGTTTGTACGGATCTATTTTCAATTTTCCGGCATTGATTTTTTCCTCTGAAGCTATTTCATCACGAAACCATCTGTATATGCTTGCAGCACCTGCCTGGTAACCTTCCAATTGCCACTTCCCCTGTATTGCATGTGTTGTAATCATATTTTTTCCCTGCGGATCCCTGTAAGGGTAATTCAGGTAGGCGATTACGTTTGCAGCTGTTCCTATGGATATGGAGAGATATCCATCTTTTATAATACCCGCACCTACTGCCGCACTATTCTGGTCGCCTGCGCCTATTATCAATGGAGTCCCTTTTTTTAAACCTGTTTTTTCAGCAGCATATCCAGAAATATGCCCTGCCTGATATCCAGAATTTTTTAAAACTGGCAGGTATTTTTTATCTATATTAAATAGATTAAGTATTTCAATACTCCAATCAAACTTTCGACCGTCAAGGAACCCCGACATTATGGCATCCGGGATGTCATTATAGTAGTCATCTGCACCAAAAGCTTTTAAAGCATAATCCTGTAGTTGAATTACCCTGACAGTCTTTTCCCAATTTTCCGTTTCATTTTTTCTAAGCCACATTATTTTGGATAATAACCAGGTAGTATTATTCGGAATTCCAGTAATCTCATAATATCTATCCGGACTTATGCGGGAAGCAATTTCATCTACTTCCCGGCTTGCCCTGTTATCCTGCCAGGAAATCATAGGTCTTACAGGGTAACCTTTGCGATCAAGAAAAATTGTACAGCTACGCTGCGAAGATAGGCTTACTGCCGCTATCTTTCCAGGTTTTATATCTTTACTGGAAATAGCAATTTTCAATGATTCCATTGCACTGTCAATCAGCATATCAACGTCCTGTTCAACCCAGTTAGGCTTCGGGAAGTCACACTTATATTCTACATACCCGCTTGACAATATCCTTCCATTCAGGTCTAGTATTGCTGCTTTCGCACCTGTCGTGCCAATATCAACACCGGCTAAATAATCTGACATATTTTCCTCTCTAAATAGTATTTGAATGAATGCTGGTTTTAATTATTTAGGATAAATATCTTGAGGACCGCCTACATCTTCCTGATTTCCAAGCTCCCAGATTATTCCGTACTTTTCTTCTGTATCAAGGTAAACATGGATATCTTTATCAAATCTCCCGGACTGAAGAGGATATATGCCCATTTCTTCAAATTTTTTCACTGCTTTGGGAACATCTTCAAAATACATTTTTACATGATGTATTCCTTCTCCATGCGATTCAAGGAATTCCCTGTGTATTGTTGTTCCATAAAGCGGCTGGATCAATTCAACCTGTACTGCCCCGGGCTGGCAAAGGGCTATCTTGAATCCAACATGCTCTACTCTTACACCCCTTACAATTACGTCTGTAAGTTCGGGAGTAGAAAAATTCCAGATCCCCCATGGACCATATCCAAGTTCCTTTGTATAACGTTCAAGTGCTTTTTCAAGGTCCCAGACAACTATTCCCATCTGGCATATCTTCCCTTCTTCACCTTTCGGCTGTTTTCCCTCCATTGCATTCCCCTTTTTTACACTAAAGTTTTTTATAATAAAATATACCTGCCGAGGACTAATTACCTCAAACAAATACTTTTATATCATATAGAATCACCCGGCCCTTTTTATTTAGATAAAATTATTTTAAACTTATACTTTTAATGTTAGAAATATTATCAAGTAATGAAATTATTTGCATTATTGAATTTCAAGTATATAATAGTAATTGATTTTTGTCAAAAGATCATGAAATAATATTGTTATTTTACAGTATTTTAAATAATATTAGACAGGAATTTTTTTATAGTCTTTTATTAATTGAACATAATAGACAATCCAATGCCTGAAGAAAAAAAGAGGCTTTTGCTTAGAGTAGCAAAATTATATTACAAAGACAACCTTGACTTAAAAGCTATTGCAGACAAATTTGATTTTTCAGTTTCCAAGGTATCAAGGTTGCTAAAAGAATCCCGGAGAGCAGGCCTCGTCAGGATTACTATTGATGAATATTCCAGCCATTTTAATTCTATTGAAGAAGAGTTGGAGAAAAAGTCTGGGATTGATGAAGTTTTAATTTCACCTGCAGAACTTAATAATGAAGAAAATATAATTAAAAATATTTCTTCGATTGCAGCTGAATATTTTAACAGAATAATTCCCGGGCACAAAACTTTTGCTTTTTCCTGGGGAAAGACTCTTTCTGAAATGTCAAAGAAAATTATCTGCAACCGGACACCCGATATTTTGCTAATACCTGCCATGGGAGGAATTGGCCAGATAAAAGCGGATTATAATCCCAATTTTATCGTTAAGTTGATATCCGAAAAGCTTAATTGCAATTACCTGCAGCTTAATTCGCCAATTATAGTGGAACAGAAGGGCCTTAAGGAAAAACTCCTCTCTGAAAAAAGCATCAATGAAATAATAGAAAAAATTCGTCTATCTGAAGTAATTTTTACCTGCATAGGCCCTTTAGAAAACAACATCAGGCTTCTTCAATCAAACATAATCTCAAGGGAAGGCTTCCAGGAACTTATAAAAAGTAAAGCAGTTGGAGAGATATGTGGAAGATTCTTTAACTCAGGTGGAGACATTGCCAATGCTGAACTGGATAATAAAACAATAGGTATAGAGTTCAATGATTTTTTAAAGATAAAGAGAAAGGTCGCAGT
>JAFGDA010000093.1 GCA_016932375.1 Actinomycetota bacterium
CCACAGCAGATAGAATTTGCCAGGTTAAACCTAACCTATACCGTCATGAGCAAAAGAATGCTTCTGGAACTGGTTAAAAAAGGATATGTGGATGGCTGGGATGACCCGAGAATGCCCACGATTTCTGGCATGAGGCGCAGGGGTTTTACGCCTGAAGCAATCCGTAATTTCTGTTCACAGATAGGAGTGGCAAAATCCGACAGTACAATTGACATGGCATTCCTGGAGCATTGCGTAAGGGAAGACCTCAATAAGAAGGCCCGGAGGGTAATGGCTGTACTGGATCCTTTAAAAATTGTAATAGAAAATTACCCGGACAATCATGAAGAAGAACTTACTGCAGTAAATAACCCGGAAGATCCTTCAGCAGGCACAAGGAAAGTGCCGTTTTCAAAAGTGCTATACATAGAAAAGGAAGACTTCATGGAGGAACCGCCCCCGAAATTTTACAGATTATCGTTAGGGAGGGAAGTCAGGTTGAGGTATGCGTATTTTATAAAGTGCAAAGATGTTATAAAGGACAGGGACGGGAATATTATAGAGCTTCACTGTACTTATGACCCTTCCACAAGGGGCGGGGATGCCCCGGACGGCAGGAAGGTAAAAGCAACGCTGCACTGGGTTTCGGCAGCGCATTCAATACCTGCGGAAGCAAGACTTTATGACAATCTTTTTATGAAGGAAAATCCAATGGACGTAGAAGATGGCGATGATTATAAAGATAATTTCAACCCGGGGTCAATAAAAATAATAAAAAACTGTAAAACCGAGCCATTGCTTGCAATGTCAAAACCCGGGAAAATATACCAGTTTGAGAGGCTCGGATATTTTTGTGTCGATACCAGCTCAACTGATGATAGGCCAATATTCAACAGGGCCGTCACATTAAAGGATCAGTGGGCAAGGATAAAAAAATCAAAATAATCCCGGATCCGGAAATTCCATTGCAGCAGCAGGTTAAAAAATTTGTGGATAAGTTTATGGGCCTTCTTGGGGCAGGTTAATCGGGGCATATTTTTAAACCAGGGGACATTTTGGCCGGCAGTGTGGACAATTTATTATTATTCTGCTATATTCTTTCAGTGATTTTTTGAAATATTTTCTGGATTCAGGATATTCTTTTATATTTATCCTTATCTGGTATAATTAGTTGCTTTATTTAAGTGGGGGTGTAGCTCAGCTGGGAGAGCGCCTGCCTTGCAAGCAGGAAGTCAGCGGTTCGATTCCGCTCATCTCCACCATTTTTTTATCGAAAATCTTTTATTTTTTTATACATCTTCCAGTCTGTTAGAATCAATTTTTACATTAAGCTGTTTGTTTGCTGATTACCCTGTAATCCATACCATGCATCTAATAAAAGTTGCAGCAGGATTATACTGCTGTCCTGATTGCACTGATAAAATTTATTAATTATTAAGACTGCCCTGTATACGGTAATTTAAATTTTTGTTAAAATTAAGCAGCTACCCTAACTGAAAATTATTCAGAGAATTTTATAAAAAAGAAAATTAATTTTCCTTAAAAAAGAATAAAAAAACATATTCAGTGGCAGAGTTTTTATACTTTCTTATGCCTTTTATATATAGAAAGGAACGTTTCTAAAAATGTCAAAGATGTGGCTGGAAGTATTTCTGGGAAAGATAGGCACATATATTATTGGATTTATTGCCGATTATTATTATTTCATAATAGCTCCGGTTATTGTCTATGGCATATTTATGACGATTTCATCTTACAATCTTAGAAGGATGGAGAAGGCAGTGAATGGTGAAATAATCAGGCAGGCAAGGGCCATACTTAAAGATGACCCTGGTATAAACTACGTGGGCATGGTCGACGGGATAGCCATTGACTGGAAAAAAATGATAAAAAAGTATTCGTTTTTCCCGTTTGTATCCCGGGAATCGGACCTCTGGGTGTGCAGGACAGGAGAGGCAAGCGTTAGGAATATAATAATGCATGATAATTCGAAAATAAGGCTGGTTCTCGGCAGGAATGGCATACATTTTGCAGGTGATTCAGCGGAATCAGGCAAAAATTTTTATACTGTTTTTATTAACAGGATCACACGAAGGAAATAGGCCGCTTAAAAAATAACTTGAAGGATCACTGTAGAAACAGGTTAAGAATGGGTTTTACGATCTGCAAGAGCGCCCAGAAAAAAATATTCGAGCTTCCGCCTATGGTAGATACCTGGCTGTAGCCTTCTGGCAGGGCAATCTCATTTTTCAAGAAAAAGTTTGTGAAAAGTTGGCCCATATCGGTAGTTATCCAGAGTACAAAGGGGATAATTACTACTGCTGCTATGAAACTTCTTAAAAGATCACCCCTTGAAGGTATAACTGCCCACACTAATATAAAGGGGATTATAATGAGGTCGGGACCCGGGAGGACCCTGTTGCCGGGAAGCAGGGTTGATAGATATACTGTAAGGGGTATTATAATTACTGAAAGGCTTATAACGGAAGGGTGCCCTACCAGTACAAGCGAATCGAGCCCGATATAGATAGTCCTGCCTGTTATTTTTTTCCTGATAAAGGTCCTGATGCTTTCAATTGCCGGGACGAGCCCTTTCATGAGGATATTCACTGACCGCGGCAGCAGGACCATGATTATGGAAAGTTTTCCACCATTCAGGATTGAGTATAGAATATTCGGCCAGGGATCCAGGAGTAATGTCCTGTAGCGGGTCAGTAACCCTATTATGAAGCCTATTAAAAACCCTCCAATCATGGGTTCGGATATTACTCCCAGCCTGTATTGTACTTCTTCATAAAAAAGATGTGCCCGTTTCAGGAGAGGGATTTTGTTAAAAACCGTATTGACCAGATGGCTTATGGGAGCCCAGCATATTACCTGGGCCTGGGGATTTGATATTCCTTTAAGTCCATAATAGGAACCAATATAGTGTGCATAAATATCGGACAGCACAAAAGTGATGGCAGCGACTATTGCAGCAACAAGCACCCCGATCCACCTGATCCCTGTGACTGCAAAGATAAGGGAACCTACCATAAAGAAATTCCAGTAGTTCCAGAGGTCAATATTTATGGTTCGCGTAAATCTCATAAAAAGCATGGCAATGTTAATGCCAATGACAGTTAGGAAAATATGCAGGAGGATGGGAGAATCAAAAGAAACTATCTCCGTGACAAGCCATCCGGTATCTATGATATCGTATTGCCTGGCAGAATTTATTATTATGGTATTAATCAGGGGTCCGAGAAAATTCACAAATATGGTCAGGAGAATTGAAAGGCTCAAAAATCCCAAAAAAATGAAAAGGCAATTAAGGAAATTTTTTAAAACGTTTCTTATAGTAAAAAGGCATATAACAAAAAGCATCGAAGGGATAATTACGACGGGTCCTATTTCTATTATTGTTGTCAGAATTTTCCCGGTTGTCATTAAAAATGCCTGCAGTGTAAATTTTTATAGTCTAAGTAATATACCAGAATTTTTGATATTATGTAACAGGATAAATATTATTCAACCAGAATAACCCGGAGGTGGGGGAATAGTTTGGATTATCAGGGAAAATATACGGATAAAATTTTTGGGCCGGAAGCAACCGGGAACCTTAACAAAAATAAGGAAACCCTCAATCTCCTGATAGATACAATGTTTAAGGATTTAAGGGAGAAAGGACCTGCAAAAATTGCTTGCGGTTCAGGAGCCGTGATTGCCGGGGAAAACATGCTGTCTCTTGATTATTTCGGGAAGCCGGTAATTGTGGATATTGAAAATATGGATGTGTTTTACAGGGATGACAGTGAACCACTTACACGGGTTACAGAACGGATTAATAGGGAAGATATGAAATTTGCAGATACATTTTCTACAGCCATTATCCTTCATTATTTAAGTGTTGCAGACGGCGCTCCTATTACCGGGGAATGGATATCATACAGGGAATTGCCGGGAGGGTTATTTTATTCCGGCACAATGCCACCGGTGATTGCACCGCTTATTAAAAAATACCAGGAAAACGGGGAAGACTTTGTAAATAGGGCACTAAAAATAGGAGGCAGGGTTACCGGTGACAATAAATATGGAGTGGTAGTTTACCCTTTTATAAGATTTCCCGTAATGGTTATATTGGATGAGATGGATGAGGAATTTGGGGCAAGCATAAGACTGCTTTTTGATAAAAATTCCCCTCATTACA
>JAFGDA010000013.1 GCA_016932375.1 Actinomycetota bacterium
AAATCAAGTAGTTTGGAATTTAGCAGAAGGCTGCATTTGACAGAAAACCTGTTACTGACAAAAATAAAGAAAAGCCCATTGGAAAAAGGGCCAAGGGTGCTTGTAATAGGGTTTTTTGATGGAGTCCATCTTGGTCACCGGTATATTATAGAAAAGTGTGTAAAAAGAGCCAAAGAGTTAGATGGTATAAGTATTGCGATGACATTTGACAGGCCTCCAGTCAATGTACTTTCCGTAAAAGTCCAGAAGAAACTGATAATTCCATATGGGGAAAAGATAAAGATGCTTGGAATGGCAGGCCTGGACTATGTTGTTACAGCGCATATAAATAAGGGCTTTTTAATGCTGACCCCTGCTGTATTTTGCAATGATATTCTCCTCAAAGCCCTGGGCATAAGTGGACTGTATATAGGGCAGGGATTCCGGTTCGGATATGAAGCCTCGGGTAATGTGGAATTTCTTAAAGACTTTTTTAAGGATAAAGGGGTTGAAATAAACGAGGTTCCTCTTTTAAAGAAAAACGGTACAGTAATATCAAGTACGGTTATAAGGGAAAGCTACAGGGCTGGTGATATTGGAAAAATTGCCTCTATGCTTGGAAGAGACCCCTATGTCACAGGTACAGTTATAAAAGGGGATGGCAGGGGAATGCAACTCGGATTCCCGACAGCAAATGTAAAAACAGATAAAGATTTTATCAGTTTGGGCGCTGGAGTATATTTGGGGGCAGTAAGCCTGGATGATGTGGACCTTAGGTTACCTTCTATTATAAACATTGGATATAACCCTACATTCGGAGGTAATATAAAACGCCTTGAATCTTATATAATTGATTTTGAATCTGATATTTATGGCAAAAGGATAAAGGTTTACTTCTATAAAAAGATAAGGGAGGAGAAAAAGTTCGAAAATGGGAATGCATTAAGAGAGCAGATGGGAAAAGACCTTGCGGAAGCCAGGGGATATTTTAAAAAAAGGGTCCAGAGAAGTATTTAAAAAAATTAATATTTGGCTATTATGACTGACAGGCATTTTAAACATGACAACCGTGGATTTTAATTATTAAGGAAATAACCAGGGTGGTCCATTCAATTGTAATTATAAAATGATTATGATAAATTATTGTACGTATATTTTAATGGAGGTGAATGATAGAGTTGGCATTAGTTAAGGAAGAAAAGGAAAAGATAATAGAAAAGTACAGGATTAATGAATCTGATACAGGTTCTCCGGAAGTTCAGGTGGCCATTCTTACAAATAAGATAAACAAACTTAATGAACACCTGAAATCAAATAAAAAGGACAACCATTCGAGGAGGGGTCTTGTTATGATGGTCGGAAAAAGAAAGAGGCTCCTGGATTATCTCAAAGACAACGAATTGGATAGATATAAAAAGCTTATAAAGGAATTGGGACTTCGAAAATAACTTTTTCATATTTTCAGGAACAAACCTTCAAAAGATTATCTTCCTAAAATAAATATTTTAAATCAAGGAGTTAGAACTAATAAATGGAAAAAAAGTGTAGTGTTGACATTAATGGAACAATGATGGAATTTTCTAGCGGAAAAGTTGCAAGGCGGGCT
Source organism: Actinomycetota bacterium (assembly GCA_016932375.1). GTDB lineage: Bacteria > Actinomycetota > Humimicrobiia > Humimicrobiales > Humimicrobiaceae > JAFGDA01. The sequence continues at coordinate 1,586 of JAFGDA010000013.1, forward strand.
AATTCGGTACTGGTAAAATATGGTGGCAATGGAGTTCTTGTAACAGCAGTGATGAATAAAAATCCGGTTACAAACATGGATTTTTTCCCGCTTACAGTGGATGTTGAAGAAAGGATGTATGCTGCAGGGAAAATACCGGGCGGGTTTTTTAAAAGGGAAGGAAGGGCAACAGATAAGGCCATATTGATAGCAAGATTGACTGACAGGCCACTGAGACCCCTGTTTGATAAAAATTTGAGGAATGAGATACAGATTATTGCGACTGTTCTTTCTGTTGACCAGGTAAATCCTTATGATATTTCAGTTGTAAACGGTGCGTCAATGGCATTATGCATATCAGATATTCCATTTGAGGAACCTGTAGGGGCAGTAAGGGTAGGCAGGATAAATGAAGAATGGGTAATAAATCCATCTTATGATCAATTAAAGGATAGCATTATAGATATAGTAGTTGCTGGAACTGAAGAAGAAATATTGATGGTTGAGGCAGGGGGCAGGGAGGCTTCTGAAGAAATAGTACTGGAAGCAATAAAAATAGCCCACCTTCACATAAAAAAAATAGTAGATATCCAGAGAGAATTCAGGGAAACTGCCGGGATAAAGGTTAAGGCAGAGGTATCACATTTTGTATTAAACGAGGAAGTAGGCTCAAAGATAAGGGAACTTGCCGGGGACAGGATAAAATCGGTCTTAAAAGAGATAGAGGAGTCAGCTACAGGTGGTGATAATAAAGAAAAAATTGAAGATCCCCATATGGATTATCTTGAGGAAAAGCTTTCTGAAATAAAAAATGAAGTACTTGAAAGTACAGCCAAACTTTTCCCTGATGATAGTGAATCTGCAGAAACGGGCTTTAAAAACCTGGAGAGGGAACTTGTCAGGCAAATGATCCTTGAAAAAAAGATAAGGCCTGATGGAAGAAACCCTGATGAAATAAGGCCCATAAGCTGCGATGTCGGGCTTTTCCCGGATACAACTCATGGAATAGGGCTTTTCACGAGAGGGAAGACCCAGGCACTTACGATACTTGCACTCGGTTCGATAAGGGAGGTCCAGAGACTTGACAGCCTGGGTGGTGAAGAATTTAAAAGATACATGCATCACTATAATTTCCCTCCATTCAGTACAGGCGAGACATGGCCTCTCAGGGGTCCCAAGAGAAGGGAGATAGGTCACGGAGCCCTTGCAGAAAAGGCATTAAAACCGATGATACCTGATGAGGAAAGTTTTCCATATGCTTTAAGGCTGGTATCCGAAATACTGGAGTCAAATGGTTCTACTTCAATGGCCAGTGTTTGTGGAAGCACCCTTGCATTAATGGACGCCGGAGTCCCCATAAAAGAACCTGTTTCAGGAATAGCAATGGGGCTTGTAAAGAGCGATGATAACAAATTCGAGGTTCTGTCAGATATCCAGGGAATAGAAGATTTCTATGGTGATATGGATTTCAAGGTTGCCGGTACAAAAAATGGTATTACCGCTTTACAGATGGATATAAAAGTAAAGGGAATAGGAATAGACATTATAAAGGAAGCTCTCGAAAGGGCAAAGGAAGGCCGGATGTTTATTCTCAAAAAAATGCTTGAGGTAATACCTGCCCCGAGGGAGGCACTATCAAAGGTCGCTCCTAAAATAACCACATTTAAAATACCCAAAGACAAGATAGGGGATATCATAGGTCCCGGGGGCAAGACTGTAAAAAGCCTGAAGGAAGAATTCAAGCTCGATGAAATAGATGTAAGCGACTATAATGGCGAAGGGCTTGTTTCAATTACATCTGCAGATATGGACAGTATAAATATGGCAAGGAAAAAAATAGAAAGCATGATGAAATCCCCTGAAGACATCAAGGTAGGGGAAGAATTCCTTGGTACTGTGGTAAGTATAACTCCATTCGGTGCATTTGTTAACCTGGTTCCCGGGACAGATGGACTACTGCATATTTCAAGAGTAGCAAGGGAGAGGGTAAAAAAAGTTGAGGATTACCTGAAGATGGGAGAAAAAATAATGGTAAAAGTATGCAGCATAGATCCGCGTACAAGAAAGATTGGGCTTGAGAGAACGGATATATGACGGGCACGGTAGAGAAGGTTTTTTTAGGAAAGAATCAAACATAAACAGAGCGGGGTTGAAAATAAGATAACTTCAGGCAGAACAAAATTAGATAATTATGAAATATCAGAACTTGAAAACGGTACTAGGGTAGTAAGCGAAAACTTACCGCATTTCAGGTCTGTTTCTCTTGGTTTTTGGATACCCGCTGGCTCAAGGAATGAAGACCTATCAATAAACGGTATAACACATCTTATAGAACACCTGATATTCAAAGGCACAAAAACCAGGACCTACAAAGAAATTGCCATCTCATTTGATTCAATGGGAGCAGAATTCAATGCATTCACTGATAAGGAATACTGTTGTGTATATGCAGATTTCCAGGACAACCATATTGAAAAATGTTTGGAACTACTTTTCGATATTATCCTTAACCCTTCTTTCCAATCCGGACATATAATTACGGAAAAAAAGGTAATTCTGG
>JAFGDA010000094.1 GCA_016932375.1 Actinomycetota bacterium
GGCGGGGGTATCTGGAACTGGCTGGACCCCATTACACCAATAAAAGCCCTCTGGGAAATAAGCCGCAACAGAAGTGACATAAAACTCCTGTTTATAGGTATAAAACACCCTGATCCAAAGCTTCCCCAGATGAAAAAATGCCTGGAAGCCATCAAGTTAAGCCAGGAACTGGACCTGTATGAAAAGAATATATTCTTTAATGAATGGACTGCTTATGATACAAGGCAGTCGCTCCTGCTTGAGTCGGATATAGGTCTTTCCATTCACCAGGAAAGAATAGAAACTGAATTCTCATATAGAACGAGGGTAATGGATTACATATGGGCAGGCCTTCCGGTAATCACAACCACAGGTGATTCCATTGCTAAAATGGTAAAGGAAGAAAACATCGGTGAAGTGGTCAAATATGAGGACACTCATCAGCTGGCAAGGGTAATAGAAAGCATGCTCGAAAACAGGAGCCTCCAGGATATCTACAAGAAAAACCTTAAAAAAATACGTTCGAGGTTTTATTGGGAAAATGTGTCCGAACCGCTGGTAAATTACTGCACAAATGCCCATTATGCCGTTGATAAGGCAAAGACCTCTGAGCTAATAGATATCCAGAACAGCAGGATTTCCAGAATCATAAATAAATATTTCGAGGGCATGGCAAATGTACTTGTAATAACACGCAATAGATCAAAGGATGCCGAGATACTTACAAATGGGGCAGTGGGTAAGGCATTTTATGTCGAACTGGGGAAGGAACTGGAGAAAGTCAGCGTATCCGGGGAAAAGGAGGATACTGTGGGACAATTGAAGTTAAAAATAACCCAGAGGACAAAATTTGACGGGATTATTTTAAATAATGCTTTTTCCAGTATGAAGCCCAGGTTTTTCTATGACCTGGTAAATGTGCTGTCCATGAAGATAAAAAAGGGCGGAATGTTTTTCTTTTCAGTTCCCGAAAACAGGGGTCTGCTTGAAAGACTCGGTGAAGGTAAAAATATAAGCAAGTCCGATATAAGAATTGATGATTTCACGGTTGAATTCATTCTTAAAAATGGGGATTTCGAGGTCCTGGATAAAGGAATATGGGACAAGGTTGAAAGTGCACAGGAATTGACAGGGGAAACGGATTTTGGAGAGGTGTATGGTAAAAATGAGCTATTTGAGCTGTTCGAAATAAACCCTGACCAGCAGGATTTTGAAAAGCTGAAGCTTTTAAGCCGGTTTGATATCCTCGAATCCGAAGAATTTGCATCTGACCGGTCAGTAAGGGGAAGGCTGAGGAAGTATATGTATGCGATTTCCAGCATATATTTTGAAAACCTCCGGAAAAGTTACAATGAATCCATTAAATCAATAAACAATAATATACAGATCCAGATAAATAATGAGATAAACCAGCTTAACCGGAAGAACCGGGAGCGTATGGTGCTGATCTATTATAATATATTTAAATCTTTGTATAATGAGATAAAGGGCCTCGGTTATGATATAAGCAGTCTTAAATGTTTGCTTGAGGATATTATTGCTGAAAAGAAGATGAAACAGAGTGTTGATATCGACCAGCAGATAGAGGTCCTGCTTCGCGACCTTGAAAGCATTGACAGGATGATGGGGCTTTCCATCTCATTTAAATATTTTGTGGCCAGGAAAAAGTAGGTCCAGGCGGAATTATAAAGGGCGAGGTGAATAATATAATTGGCATCGGATGACGATCCTTTAATATCCATCGTAACTGTTAATTATAACGGTAAGATATACCTTGAAAAATTATTTGATTCTATACTGAGCCTGGATTATCCGCAGGAAAAACTCCAGATAATAATGGTAGATAATAATTCTACCGACGACTCTATAAAATTTGTCAGAAACCGTTACCCTGCCGTAGAGATTGTTGCTCTTAAAGAAAACAGGGGTTATGCCGGGGGGAACAATGAAGGATTGAAAATCGCCAGGGGTGATTATATAGCACTTGTAAATAACGACTGTACGGTCAATCCTGACTGGATAAGGCAGATGCTTCCACTCTTCAGGCAGTCTTCAGAAGGTTCAAGGATCGGGGCAGTGGGGCCCAAGGTAGTTTTTTACTGGCCATATATCCCGCTTCAGATGATTGCAAGAAGCGCTGATTTTAAAGAGGATGCAAAAGTTTTAAAAAATTCAAGAAGGCTCGGAGTAATGGTGTCAGGAGCCGGAATAAGAACCAGGAAAACCGGAAAAAATCTGGATAGAGGGCAAGCGGATGGTGCAGAAATAAGGTACCTCGAAGGCTTTTATCCGGCCGAAACGGATGCTAAAGGCAGGGTTTTTCGCTGGACCAATGAAAGTGCGGTAATGGCGTTACCCATTGTGGACAGCGATGAGGACCTGGTTCTAAAATTGAAATTATCTTCTTATCTTACTCCCAATAAATTAAAACTGGTAATTGGAGAGGAAATACTGAGCGAGATAAGGCTGACCAGGAGACCTGTAAATATTGTATTGAAAATACCCAGAAACTTTTTTAAATATAAAAAGGATATAATAAACAGCTGCGGTGTTAAGATAAACCGCTCGCTTTACAGCCGTGACAGGGGATTTTGCAGTTTTGATGACGGCCAGTATTCTGGAATTGAGGAAATCTTTGCACTGAGCGGAAGCAGCTTTATGGCTGACCGCAGGATGTTTGAAGATTGTGGTTTCTTTGATGAGGATTTTTTTACCTATTATGAGGATATTGATCTTTTCTGGAGGGCAAGGCTTAAGGGATGGAAGCATTTTTTCACTCCAAATACTACTGTGCGACATCACCACTGCGGCACCGGAAAGGAATGGTCACCAGAATTTACCTATTATGTGCTCAGGAACAGGTTGCTGATGATTTACAAGAACGGATGGCCCATATTGTTTTTCAGGTGCTACGCAGCCTTTATAGTATCGAAATTCATCCATACTATCTATCATCTTGGAGGGCTTTTAAGAAACAGGCGGGTTTCCCGTATTGATATACCCATAAGGTTTAAGATATTTTTCCAGTTTTTTTACTACCTGGTAAAATTTTTTCCAAAAAGGATTAAAGTCAGGTCCCAGAAGAGGGCCAGTGACCGGAGCATATGTGAATGGTTCAGGGATTTCTAAAATGGTTTACCTATGATTAAGATCGGAATTTATGATAGATATCTTTCCACGGCAGGCGGTGGGGAGAGATACAGCTGTAAAATGGCAGAGGTCCTGGCTAATAATAAGGAATATCAGGTAGAACTCCTGACCGACCTCCATGCAGACCCGGAAAGAGTAAGCGAACGTCTCAATATTGACTTAAGCGGGATAAACCTTAAGGTATTTCCTTTCCTTTCAAATGATTATGCGGAAAAAATCACCTCAAAATATCATTTGTTTATAAATGCCACTTACCTCAGCTCACTCCCGGCTTACGGGAGCAAAAATATCTATCTCTGTTATTTTCCTACGCCTTTCGATATTGATTTCGGGGCCATCCACAGGTTTTTACTGTTGTTTTTCAGGGCCCCGGCTGTATGGCTTTATAATTATGCCAGCAGGCTTTCAGGAGGATTTGAAGAGCTGAATGTCGAGGAAGGTATATATGACCTTAAAAGGTTTATGCTTGGAAGAGGAAGCTGGAGCAGCGGCAGGGTTGTTATAAAAGTGGCCGGCCGTATGGGAACCCCCATGAACCATATAAGGATGGGGCTCAAGAATCCGGAAGGCAGCGGGCTTGAAAAAATGAAAGTGAGGTTATGGTCCGAGGAGTGCTGCCATATTGGAGAGAGGCAACCTGTTCCAGGGGAAACAGGAACAAAGGAAAACATACTGTTCGAAAAAGAGCTACAGATAGCAAGAGGGACCAGGGAGATTATAGACATACCCCTTGGTTCAGGAGATGGCGATAGCCTTATAGTAATAGAATCCACTACATTTACGGCCCTTGATTCTGCTGCTGGTGAAAAAAAGGGAGGAGACTCCCGGAAATTGGGTGTGGCCTTATATGACCTGAGGCCTGTCCCCTTAATTAAAAAAATTGTTTTAAAGGTGCTTGGCTACATACCTCTTTTCCTGGTAACCTACCCGCGCGACCTTAAATTCCTTGATACTTATCAGGAAATAATAGCCATATCGCAATATACAAGGAAATGGATAAAAAGGCTCTGGAAAAAAGAAAGCCGCATTTTATTTCCCCCCGTGGATGTTGAAAATATGGAGGCTAAAAAGAAGGTTAAGATAATACTCAGTGTGGGAAGGTTTTTCCCGGACCACCACAATAAGAAGCAGTTCGAAATGGCAAGGGTTTTTACGGAAATGATAAGGGAAAACCCGCGCGACCTTGAAGGTTATACCCTGTGTCTGGCCGGTGGAGTTGGAAGTAATCCAGCTCACCAAAAATACCTTGAAAGCATAAAGGAACTTGTAGGGGGATACCCTGTAAACATTTTACCAAACATATCATGGAATGAACTTAAGGAGCTGTTTTCCAGGTCCCTTATTTTCTGGCATGCTGCCGGGATGGATGAGGATGAGGAAACGCACCCTGAAAAGTCCGAGCATTTTGGAATAACAACAGTGGAAGCCATGGCCTCAGGCTGCATCCCTGTGGTAGTTAATAAGGGTGGGCAAAAAGAAATAATTACGGAGGGTATTGACGGTTTTTTATTTGAGAGCTGGAATGAACTAAAGGAAAAAACACTGGGTATCATAAGAGGTGAAGTTGATATCGAGAAGATAAAGGAAAAAGCCATAGTGAGCTGCCGCAGGTTCTCGAATGCTGCTTTTGCCGAAAACCTGCAGTTGCTGGTAGGGGAAATACTGAAGGACGGCATTAAGTGAAGGTCCATCACTTAGAACATGTCCATATATATTATATAAAAAAGTAAGGGCAGAATAATAATATAATGTATGCATTATCACGCAAGTAGTGATTCGATTATGATTGATCTGAGTATAATAATAGTAAACTATAACAGCCTGGATTTTTTAAAAGCCTGCCTGGACAGTATCCCGGCGTGTACCCGTGGACTGGATACCGAAGTAATAGTAGTTGATAACGCATCCAGTGACGGCAGCGCCGCTTTTTTAAAAGACTGCATGGAAATGCCAGGTTTTCAATATACAATCAATGAATCCAATAACGGATTTTCCCGGGCCTCAAACCAGGGTGTCGGTATGGCCACAGGCCTCTACCTGCTTTTTATGAATCCCGACTGCAGGTTTGCTCAGGGAGAAATGAAAGAAATGCTGGATTTTTACAAAATCCAGGAAAATACCGGAGCAGCCGGGGCAAAAATATTGAACCCGAATGGAAAACTGCAGCTTTCCTGCAGGTCTTTTCCGACACTTGCGCGCCAGTTCTATGAAAGTTTCTTTTTACACCGGATGTTTAAAAAAAGCAGGATATTCGGGTCGTATTTTATGACCTGGTGGGATCACCGGGA
>JAFGDA010000095.1 GCA_016932375.1 Actinomycetota bacterium
ATTTGCTTTTTGATTTATATGTATTTTACCAGGAAAGCTTCCCGGAAAGATTTTTTTGTAAGCCAAGGAGATAAAAGATATGTCAAGAACATGTGAAATATGTGGTAAGAAGACTACTTTTGGAAACAATGTAAGTCATTCAAATAAAAAGACCAAAAGGGTTTTTAAACCCAATATCCAGAAAGCCACAGTGGAGATAAACGGAAAGATAAAGAAAATAAACATATGTACGAGTTGCCTTAAGGCCGGCCTGGTAAAAAAAGTGGTTTAGTGGTTTAATTCTTGACTTTTTTAAGGACACATATAAAGGCTGCTTCACCACCAGCTTCGGGCGGCATAATTTCAATGCAGCTGCAATTTTTTGTTGATTCTCCTTCCCCGGGGTAAAAATCCTTATCAATAATGAAACTTCCTCCGCTTTTGGAAACAAAGCTTTCCATAAGAAGCTTATTTTCAATGGGAGAAAGCGTGCAGGTATAATATACCATCCTTCCTCCTTCTTTAAGATATTCTCCTGAATTCGACAGTATTTTATACTGGATACCTGCAAGCCTTTTTATATCCTCCATGCTGTGGCTGTATTTTACTTCAGGATTTTTGGATGCTGTCCCCAGTGAACTGCAGGGTGCATCCACCAATACCCTGTCAAATTCCGGATAACGGCAATTTTCATTAATGGTTCCTTTTTTCCACCTGATTCCATCCTGCCAGTATTTTATCCTGCCTGTTAGAAAGCCCTTTCTTGTTGCATCCGCATTCACTATTACGGCATTTTCTACTCCCATCCGGACGAGGTTCTCCTGCATAAGCTCAATACGGGAGCTGCTAACATCAACGGATATTATCAATCCCCGGTTTTTCATCAACTGTGAAGCATATGCAGTCTTTCCGCCCGGAGCCGCACATACATCCAGTATTGCTTCACCCGGATTGGGGTTTAGATAATAATTTACTGCAAACTGGGAAAGAAGGTTATGGACAGTAACCAGGCCTTCCCTGTAAAGACGGCTTTTTTCCAGATCCATTGTAGAGCCAGCCAAAAATGTGCTGCGGGTATCAAACCGGACCCCGCTGATTTCAGGATAACTTAAATGTTTTACCCGGGGAATTTCTTCAAATAGCTCTTTTTTTACATTATCCAGGTGCTTTTCATCTTTGATTTTTAATTCATTAAGCCTTATATTAAATACCGGGTTACTGTTAAGTATGGTGCAAATCTTTTCTGTTTTATCCACCCCGTAATATTCAATCCAGTATTTTACAAGCCACAGCGGGTATGAATATCTTATACTTATCACTTCTGCGCTGCTTTTACCTGATTTTTTTAGTCTTTGCATTTCAGGGACCAGGATGTCTTCCCTGCCGGTTATTTTTCTTAAAACAGCATTTACAAAACCGGCTGACGGCTTTCCTGATATTGTCTTTGCCATCTCAACACTTTCATCAACAATTGAATAACCAGGAACCCTGTCCATAAATAATACCTGGTAAACCGCCATCCTCAAAATATTCATTATACGCGGATCAATATTGCTTTTCTTCCTTACGGAAAAGCCTGTAATTATATGATCCAAAAGCATGTAATGCCTTACAGTACCTTTAACCAGGTTAAAAATGAACCGCCTGTCCAGTCCGGAAAGATAATCCAGCATGAAAGCACCGGAAAGGTATTTTTTAAGTGAAGCTGGCTGCCTGAAATAACTGCATAATATTTTCAGGGCGACCAGGCGGGGATTTGATTTTCCGGGATTATCCCTTTTAAAACCCATCATTTATATATTGACCTGACCGGAAGCTTTTTACTTAAAAAAATCGCCGGCTTTTATCCTGTAGCCATTTATAAAATCCCTGTAGTCCATTGGCTTTTTACCCCCGGGCTGTACCGTTTCTATACTGACGGTATTTCCATCGCCGCATTCTACTATCAGGCCGGATTCCCTGTCCGCAAGGATTACAGTTCCTGCGCCTGCATAAATCCCTTCCAGGTGTGGGGTGCCGGTTTTTTTTACCATATCAACTTTTGCCCTGAGTATTTTCAGCCTGAGATCTTTCCAGAACGTATATGCACCCGGTTGAGGGCTGAAGGCCCTTATGCTATTTAAAATTTTTTTTCTGCTTCCGGACCAATCAATCTTAAGATCCTTTTCTGTTATCTTCCGTGTGTAACTTACACCCCTGGCACCCTGGGGATAGGGCCTGTATTTTTTATCTTCAACAATATCCATTACACTTATAAGCAACGGACCTCCAAACCTTATAACCTTGTCCATAAGGTCCGCCATATTATCATGGTCTTCCAGCTTAAATTCAGTCCGGGCATAAATATTTCCAGTATCAACTTCATGAACAACATCATTTATTGTAACACCTGTGCATTCGTCGCCGTTTAAAAGAGCTTCCAGCATTGGTGCCGGACCGCGGTACCTTGGCAGCAGTGATGGATGTAAATTGATCCACTTTCCAGGGAACATTTCAAAAACTTTTGGTGGAAGTATCATACCAAAAGAAACCACCACAGCAAGGTCAAAACCGGTTTTGGAAATCATATTTAGGAAAACCTTATCGAGTTTCCCAAATTCATAGACTTTCAATCTTAGTTCCTGTGCCCTTTTCTTAACCGGATTTGCAGTAACTTTCCTGCCCCTGCCCCTTTTTTTATCCGGACCTGTTACCACCGAAACAATACAGTGCCTGGAATTATAAATTTTTTCCATAAATGGCACAGAAAAATCAGATGAACCAAAAAAAACTATCTTCAAGGTTTTCTCCCTTAAGGCCTTGCTCCTATTTCAAAAATTTTTCCAAGAAGTTCATTCCTGGACTTTTTATTTAGGTGGTCCATAAACAATACTCCGTTTAAATGGTCTATTTCATGCTGGAAAATGCGTGCCAGGAGACCTTCGGCAGTAACTTCAATTTCTTTTCCAGCTGTATCGATGGCTTTCACCCTTACCTTTGGGTGACGGTTAACAGTGAATCCATGTATTGAAAATATTGAAAGGCAACCTTCTTCACTCTCTATAATATCTTCATCAAGGATCTCAATTTCTGGATTTATATATGCTTTAACCGGGCCGTCATAACTAATTATTATAACCCTTTTTGAAACTCCTATCTGGGGGGCTGCAAGACCCACGCCTCCCATGCTTTCGAGTGTATCCTTCATATCCCTGATAAGGGATATTACTGGTTTATCTATGTTTTCAATCCTGCTGCTTACTTCCCTTAACACAGGATCCCCTATGGTTCTTATTTTCCTTACTGCCATCTTGTTTTCCCTTTTTAAAAACAGCGCAATTAAAAAATACGCTTTAAATGATAACTAAAATTTACCCTGCATATGTTTTCATAAAAATATAAACACTCAAAAGAACACTGCAATCCATGTTTTTATAGTATCCATGCAGGATCAACATCTACTATTATCCTGCAATGTCTTGCCTTCCGGTATTTTTTCAGGATCCCTGAAATCGCTTCACCTGTTTTTTCCATATCCTGCGTTTTTATCAGTATATGCCACCGGTAAAACCTGTTAATTCTTGAAAAAGGCGCCGGGGCCGGTCCCAGTATTTCATTATTTATTTTAATAGCATGGCTTATTTTGGTAAATAACTTTTTTATCTCTTTTTTTACTTCTTCTTCCGTACTTCCTGATATGATGATATTTACCAGGTTTGAAAATGGAGGATACCTTAACTCATTCCTGTTTTTCAGTTCTTCATAATAAAACTTTTCGTAATCTTCATCGAGGATATGCCTCATAACTGCGCTTTGGGGCCTGTATGTCTGCACCAGTACCCTCCCCTGTTTGTCCTTTCTTCCGGCTCTTCCGGATACCTGTGTTATAAGCTGGTAGACCCTTTCGTTCATATGGAAATCCGGCAGGCCAAGCATTGAGTCGCAGTTTATAACCCCAACAAGCGTTACGTCAGGTATATCCAGGCCCTTTGCAATCATCTGGGTGCCTACCAGAATGGAACTTCCTGGTTCTGAAAACTTGTCAAGTATATCCTCATGGGATTTTTTACGGGTTGTGATATCTGAATCCATGCGCATTACCGGGATATCCCTGAAACGGGCCCTTATTTTTGACTCTACCTTCTGTATCCCTGTCCCGTAAAGAAACATATTGCTTTTATTGCAATTTGGACAGATACCGGTATATTTCTCCTCTCTCCCGCAATGATGGCATACGAGCATGCCGCGGTCCTGGTGGTAACTGTATGAAAGATCGCAATCAGGACAGAGGGGTACATGCCCGCAGTTACGGCATATAACAAAGTTTGAAAACCCCCTGCGGTTAATAAAGATAATTACTTTATTGCCTTTATCCAGTTCCTCTTTCATGGATTTATATAACTTTCTTGTTATTGTAAGGTCCTCCCTAATATGATCTATGCCCCGTAGGTCAATTAGCTCCCTGTGAGGCCTGACCTGTCCGCTGGCTCTTACAGGAATCTTAAGCATGGTATAATCATCCCTGTGCTGTGCACGGTGCATCGTAACGACAGAAGGTGTAGCACTTCCCATCACAACAGGGATCCCTAAAATTTCCGCAAGCTTTTCTGCCACATCACGGGTGTTGTACCGTACCAGGGAATTTTCCTTGTATGAAGGATCATGCTCTTCGTCCATTATAATAACACCGGGTTCATGTACCGGCGTAAAAAGGGCGGACCTGGTACCTATTATCACCGCTATCTTTCCTTCCCATATATCCAACCATCTTTCATATCTTTCGGCATCACTCATGTTGGAATGGTAAACAGCTACCCTTCCACCGAATTCATCTTCAAATCTCCTGTAGAGCTGTGGGGTCAGTGAAATCTCGGGGGTAAGTATGAGGGCCTTTCCAGAATTTTTCAGGACCCTGCGGCATATCCTTATATATATCTCAGTCTTTCCGCTGCCGGTTACTCCCTGTATGAGGTACTTATGATGTTTTCCGTCCACAATTGACCTGCTGACTTCATGCACACATTTTTCCTGGTATTCATTCAGGATTATTTCTTCCGTGTGGCCGCCCTCCTTCCCGGTATACCTGAAATCCCTGTGCTCCCTAACCTTCTGTATCTTTATAAAACCATCATCCAGGAGCGCTTTAAGACTTGAACTGCCTGAACCTGTTGATTTAAGTATTTTACACCCCGGCAATGCTTCAGCTGAATTACCATGATGGGTCCTGGATTCATTGATAAGATAATCAAGTATTTTTTTTTGCGAAGGTCTTTTTTCCCAGTTTATTGACGAGGCTTTCCGGTTATATATCTCATAATTTAGGCTTAAAAGCTCAACGTATTTAAACCCTGTACCGGACCTGTAAAAAGAAGCCCTGGTTTTTCTTCCCGGTGGAAGAAACAGCCTTATTACGCTCCCCAGCGGCTGTATGTAATATGAGCTCATCCAGCGGATTAGTTCGAGCCGTTTTTTATCAAACACCGGTTGCGGGCTTACAAGGTCTTCTATTGGCTTTACCTCTTCAGGAGGAATACCTGGATAGTCCATAAGACCCACTACATAACCTAATTCGATACGGCCTTTTACCGGTACGAGGACTACGCTTCCTGTTTTTATTTTCCCAGCTAATTTTTCCGGTATGAGATAATCGAAACCATGATCAAGGTCCAGTGCTTTAATGTCTATATAGACTGAGGCATATTTTGGATGGTCTGTCATTTATACAGGTTTTTATTTTAACCCCAAAAAGCTTTTTATATCATCCACCCTGTCCAGCTTTTCCCATGTGAAATCACGGTCATGCCTTCCGAAGTGTCCGTAGGCTGCAGTTTTCCTGTATATAGGCCGTAACAGGTCCAGGTCCCTCACTATTGCAGCAGGCCTCAAATCAAAAATTTCCTTTACCGCGTCCTCTATCTTAAGTGGATCGGCCTTTTCCGTACCAAAAGTTTCAACCATGATTGACACAGGATGCGATACACCTATGGCATATGCTATTTCCACCTCCAACCGGTCTGCTGCTCCTGCAGCAACCAGGTTCTTCGCAACATATCTTGCAGCATAGGTTGCCGACCTGTCCACCTTTGATGGATCCTTTCCTGAAAATGCTCCTCCCCCGTGTCTTGCGGAACCGCCATATGTATCCACTATTATTTTCCTGCCGGTAAGTCCCGTATCACCCATGGGCCCCCCTATGGTAAACTCACCAGTGGGATTGACGAACAGTTTGAGATCCCTGGATAAATACTCTTCAGGTATTATAGGCTTTATGACAAACTCCCGTATATCAGGAGCTATCTGGGTGTCTATGTCTATTTTTGGCGCATGCTGTGAAGATACCACTACAGTTTCCACACATACAGGCCGGTCATTTTCATACCTTATCGTTACCTGGGATTTGCCATCCGGCCTTAGATACGGAAGTATCCCTGCTTTTCTCACTTCTGAAAGGCGGTGGGCAATTTTATGGGCAAGCATTATTGGCATCGGCATAAATTCCGCTGTTTCAGTACATGCATAACCGAACATCATTCCCTGGTCGCCCGCTCCCTGTGAATCAAGTTCATCCTCATAACCGTTTCCTACCCGTGATTCGAATGCTTTTTCAACTCCCTGTGCAATGTTTGAAGACTGCTTCCCTATGGATGTCAAAACACCACAGGTCTCATAATCAAAACCGTATTTTGCCCTTGTATAACCAATATTTTTTATTACCCCCCGGACTATGTCCGGAATTTCAACATATGTTGAAGTGGTAACTTCTCCTGCAACTACCACTATTCCCGTCTTGAGGAGGGTCTCTATTGCCACCCTTGCTTTTTTATCGTCCGTGATTATAGCATCAAGTACCGCATCCGATATCTGGTCCGCCATCTTGTCCGGATGGCCCTCGGTTACAGATTCAGATGTAAACAGGTAACTTCTCTTTCTTGCCATTGTTTGCCTGACCTTTCTATTCCTAAATACTTTTTATTATATTGTCCCAGATTATACGGGCAATCATCCTCTTTGTATCCCTGCCTGTCCCGATTGTACTGCCATCACTTAATAATATATCTACCTGGTTATAGTCGCTATCCATCCCTATATCCTTCCTGGATATATCATTTGCCACAATCATATCTATGCCTTTAAAGGCCATTTTCTGCCTGGCATCATCAGCAACACCCCCGTATTCAGCCGCAAAACCTGCCAGAAATTGATTCTTTTTCTTTTGAGACGCCAGTTCCCTCAGTATGTTTATATTTTCCCTAAATTTTACGAAGTCAAGTATTCCTTCCTTCTTCTTTAATTTATATTCATACTTCTTTTCGGGAATAATATCACAGACTGCTGCAGCCATGATTGTTATATCGCAATTGCTGTAATATTCGAGCACCGCCCTCCTCATCTGCTCTGTATTTTCAACTTCTATCAGCCTTACCCCGTATGGTTTTACAATCCCCCTGGCTGCACTTACCAGCATTACTTCATCAGCACCCCTGAAATATGCTTCAGCTGCGAGTGCGTATCCCATTTTACCGCTCGAAGAATTCGATATATACCGGACGGCGTCAATATATTCCCTTGTCCCCCCGGCAGTTATAAGTACTTTCCTGCCGGATAAATCGCAGCTTATTTTTAAAAGCTCTTTTAGCCTTGAGATAATTGATTCTTCTCCGGCCATTCTGCCCAGCCCTTCTTCACCGCAGGCCAGGTTTCCGGTTTCAGGCCCTATAAAAAAATATTTTCCTTTTTTCCCAAGCGATTCAATGTTTTTTAAAAACACTTCATCCGCATACATACTTTCATTCATGGCAGGAGCTACAAGGACCGGGCATGTTGCAGCAAGAACAGAAGTGGTCAGGAAATCATCACATATCCCCCCTGCCAATTTTGATATAACATCGGCGCTTGCAGGTGCAATAAGATATGCGTCTGCGCTATGGGACAGCGATATATGGTAGATTCTTCCTTCGTTTTTGAACTGTTCAATAATTGTGCGGTTTCCTGAAAGACTTGAAAAAGTTATTGGATTTATAAAATTGCAGGCCCTTGGCGTCATTACCGGTACTACTTCAGCCCCCATTTTTATCAAACGTGAACAGAGATAAGCAGCTTTATAAGCGGCAATGGATGCTGTAACACCGAGAACGATCTTTTTTTTAAAAAAAAATTCAATCACCGGAAATCACTGTTCATCAATATCCACTTCGCTACTGCCATAAACTACTTTTCCTTCTTTAATTTCATTAAAGGCTATTTCGAGAGGGTCATGGGAATCGATATCAACAAGCGGTTTTACCACATTTATTCTTTCCATGTTCCTTTTGGCATTAAGGTAATTTCCAAGCTCCCTCGCTCTTTTGGCAGTAGCTATGCATAACTTATACTTACTCTTTACTTTCTTATTAAATTCATCAAGATACTGTATTTCCACTTTTAGGCTATCCTCCTTTTTGCATTAACAGTACTTCCTTCAAATTGGCCAATGCTTCATTATAGTTATTATTAACAATTATGCAATCATAATATTTCTTAAATTGAAGTTCCCTTAATGCTATCCGGATCCTGTTTTCTATATCCTCCATCCCGTCGGTGCCCCTTTTTAAAAGGCGTTCCTTCAATTCTTTAGGGGTCGTTGTTGCAATAAAAACTGAATAAGCATCATCCATTGTTTCCATCACCTTCATGGCTCCCTGTACTTCTATTTCAAGTATGACATTTATACCACTTGAAAGACGGTCCATCACAAATTTCAAAGGAGTTCCGTATAAATAGCCTGCATACGGTGCCCACTCCAGCAGTTCTCCATTATCTGCCATTTTTTTAAACTGCCCATCACTTAAAAAATAATATTGTTTTCCATGGGCCTCATTTTTTCTTGGAGGTCTTGTGGTGACTGAAACAGACTTTTCAAAGCCTTCCAGGTCTTTTATTATCTGTCTTATTAGAGTACTTTTTCCTGAACCTGATGGACCGGATATTATGAATAGTTTTCCCCTTGCTGACATTTAACGACATCAACTACTATGTTATTTTGAATTTTTTATAGAAATTTTCCTTCTGCTTTTTACCAAGGCCGCCAATCTTCTTGTGGGGGCTTATATTAAGTTCTTCAAGAACTTTCATGGCACTTACCCTTCCGTTTCCCGGAAGTGCGCTGATAATGCTCAATACCTTCATCCCGGATATAAAATCATCAAAGAATTCACCATCCTTAAAAAGCATGCAAAGATCAGTTTCACCTTTTTTAAGTTGATTTTTTATTTCAGACCTTTTCTGTCTTACCTTTCGAGCCTTCTCAAGACCCTTCATCCTGTCCGAATTACTCAAGCTGGCATGTACCATTAAAGCTCCTTAAGATTTGATCCTGATTTGTTAAGTAAGAGTATACATAGATACATGCTCTTTTTCAATAAGAATAACTAAAAGAAAATTATTTTCCGGGAAATTATTTTCAGGTTAAACCAAATGAAAGTTATTTATAAATAACTTTCATCAATATGGTTTTTTATTTTTACTTCCCGGATATATCATTTTAATATTTTTTTTACACAGTGGACAGTTGTTTGGTTCGTATTTTTCAATATTCAGCTTAATCATGTAGTAATAGGGATATCCGAAATTTACGCCTGAATTACGGTCAACTATACCTGCCACTGCCAGTACCTTTGCGCCTGAATCCTCACAAATTTTTATAACTTCCATAACAGATCCTCCCGTAGTTATGACATCCTCCGCAACCAGCACCCTCTCTCCCCGGGAAAGCTTGAAACCCCTTCTCAGGCTCATTTTCCCTTCCCCTGTCCGTTCTGTAAATATCATACGGCTTTCGAGCCTGTATGCCAGCATGTATCCCCACAGTATCCCCCCGACAGCCGGGGAGACTACAGTATCTATATGTCCCGTATCCATTTCATCCCCTATTATCCTGATTGCAGAAGCAGCAAGATCCCCGGCCATCCGCGGGAACTGAAGCAGCCCGGCACATTGAAGATAATACTGGCTGTGGTATCCTGAAGTGAGCTCGAAATGCCCCTCAAGGATGGAACTGCTGTCTTTAAGCATTTTTAACACATCCATATCACGTACCTGATACAGTACTTCCAGCATGATATTCTCTCTTCCCTGTCATATTTCCAGATTTTACCCATCGGTATTACTGTTTTAAAGCATCTTTTATTTCACTTTTGATTATTTCCACCGTTCCCTTTAAATCACCACTTTGTGTCACGGAACGGCCCACAATAAGTATATCCGATCCTGCCCTGACGGCTTCACCCGGTGTATTTACTCTTTTCTGGTCTCCCCGGTCATCACCGGCAAGCCTTATTCCCGGTGTGGCAACCAGGAAATCCGTTCCAAGCCTGTCACGGATAATTTTTACTTCATTTGGTGAGCAGATTATACCGTCAGCCCCTGATTTGAGTGCAATTCCTGCCAGTAATGTTACAGTATCAATATGCCCTGCCGAAAACCCCATCCGGCCAAGATCCCCATCATCAAGACTCGTAAGTATGGTAACAGCAAAAAGGAGCGGAGGCCTGTTTTCCCTTTTTTGCGATTCTTCTTTAAGGGTAATCTTTGCCTGCCTTAACATATTTTCCCCGCCGAGGGCATGCATTGTCACTATTGACGGGCATAATGCTGCAATGCCACGCGCAGCCCCATTTACAGTATTCGGTATATCCATAAGTTTTGCATCAAGCATTACCCTGTAGCCAAAACTACGGGCAACATCAACAGCTTCAAGGCCGATATTATATAATACTTCCAGCCCTAACTTTACAGTTGATACAAGGCCACCTATCTTATGGCATTCAGAGATAAGCTCGCTCTTTTTACCTACATCCATGCTTATTACCAGGCGGTCTTCCAGCTTAAGCCTGTTTCTTTTCAACTTTAAGCCTTCCTATGATCTTGTTTACATCATCTATTTTCTTTTCCCTTAAATAGGCTGTCAGGTCGTTTAGTATCCTTTCACCAATGTCATACTGCACGAAATTTGCTGTCCCTATACCCACTGCACGTGCCCCCACTATAAGGAATTCAAGGAGATCCCTGTACCCAAAAACTCCACCCATGGCTATTACAGGCAGTATGTCCTGCTGGCATAACTGGTAAACCCTTGCAAGCGCTATGGGTTTTACTGCAGGTCCGGACAACCCACCTGTTACATTTCCGAGGAGTGGTTTTGCTGTATCTATGTCAACAGCCATTCCAACAACAGTATTTATGATGGATATTGCCTCGGCTCCTGATTGCCTGGCAAGCTCCGCTGACCGGTCAATAGTCTCAAAATCCGGTGACAGCTTCACAATTACAGGAATGTCAAGCATTGAAACCACTGAATCCACAACACGTTTAACTTCTTCAGGTACTGCACAGAAGGCCTTTCCGCCCTGTTCAAGATTTGGGCATGAAAGGTTAAGCTCTACTGCAAGGATCTCTGATTTTATATCGAGGATCCTCAACGCTATCTTTTTAAACTCCTCGGTAGTCCTGCCAAAGATGCTCAATATAATTGATGCACCAGCCCCTTTCATCCAGGGAAGGTGCCTGTATATAAAGCTGTCTATTCCGTCATTTTGGAGCCCTATGGAATTAAGCACACCGCTTGCCGTCTCACATATGCGCGGAGGAGGATTACCTTTCATGGGTAAAAGCGAATAACTCTTTGTGGTAACAGCCCCCAGCTTCCCTATATCGTAAAATACCATGTGTTCTTCACCATGCGAAAAAGTCCCGGAACAGGTAATGACCGGATTCTTAAACTTTATTTTACCAAGCTGGACCTTGAGAGAGGGCCTTATTATATCATTCAAATACCACCTCCGATAGTTCGAAGGCAGGACCTTCCCTGCATACCCTTTTATATGAAAAACTGCCGTTTTTACCCCTTATCTTAACAACACAACCCATGCATACTCCTATGCCACATGCCATCTTTTCCTCAAGCAGGGCAGTGGCGCTTATCTGGTAACGCCCCAGTTTTTCCTGGATTATTTTAAGCATTTCGACTGGACCACATACATATATTTCATGTTTTTTGTAAAAGCGGTCACCCTCAAAAATGTATTCACTCACCAGTCCCTTTTCCCCCCACTTGCCATCTTCTGAAAAAATCCGGTATTTTACTTCCATTCTTACAAGGTCCCTTTCCCACCGCAGCAAACTGCTGTCCCTGAAACCCGCCATAATAAAAACATTCTTACCGCGTGCAAGTGCCATTTTTGCTATAAGGTTTAAGGGTGCTATACCCATACCTCCCCCTATAAGTAATATGTCCTTAGACCCGGTATTAAGATCAATACCGCTTCCCATAGGTCCTGCAAGATCGACGGTATCACCTTTTCTTAGTGAGGACATATATCCTGTCCCTTTTCCCTTTACCATATAAAGTACTGAAAAAACATTAAATCTTTCCTCTATGTCAAAGACCGAAAAGGGTCTCCTCAGCAGTGGGTCTGTCCCGTCGTTTGGGGCACATCTTATATTAACAAACTGTCCGGCCATCACGTTACGCACAATATACGGCGAAAATAACTCCATCTTAAAAATTCCCGGACCGTATTGTTGATTTGAGAGTATTTCTGAATTGAGTAATTTCATTTCTCAGTATTCCTGTATGGCTTTAACCCTTACTTTTGAATTATATTTTATTTCATATATACCCTGGACAAGTGCCGAAGCAGCTGACATGGTGGTAATTAACGGAACATTGTGAAGTACTGCTGCTGTCCTCATGTAATAACCATCACTCCTGGCCCCGCCGCCTTCAGGCGTGTTTATGATAAGGTCTATTTCACTATTTTTTATCATGTCTATTACATTTGGCCGGCCTTCCCTTATTTTTAAAATCATATAGGTATCTATACCGTTCCTTTTCAGTATCATTCCAGTTCCCTTTGTGGATATTATCTTAAAGTCCATATCGGTAAGTTTCTTTGCTATGGGAATTATCAGGTCCTTGTCCTTGTCGTTTACGGATATGAAAACCGAGCCCTTTGTAGGAAATACCTGGTTGGTCGCTATCTGGGTCTTTGCAAATGCAATACCAAAATTTTTGTCAATCCCCATTACCTCACCGGTCGATTTCATTTCAGGGCCCAGGATTATGTCCACCCCGGGAAACCTGTTAAACGGCATAACTGCTTCTTTTATGGAAAAATAGTCAAGACGCGTAGGGTCCACAGGTGGTATTTTTAGCTCGGGAATCTTTTTCCCTGCAATTACCCTTGCCGCCATCTTTGCCAGTGGAATTTTTATGGACTTACTGACAAACGGCACCGTCCGGGAAGCCCTCGGGTTTGCTTCGAGCACATAAACCCTGCCATCTTTTACAGCATACTGTATGTTTATAAGGCCTATGACATTTAATTCGCGGGCTATTTTTAAAGTATATTCCCTTATCGTCTCGATTGTATTGCGAGTCAGTGTAAAGGGTGGAAGGACACAGGCGCTATCACCTGAATGTATCCCTGCTTCCTCTATGTGCTCCATGATGCCGCCAACAAAAATATTTTCCCCGTCATAGAGGGCATCCACATCCACCTCAACAGCTCTTTCCAGGAACTTATCAACAAGTATGGGGCGGTCATATGAGACCACCTCGGCATCTTTTACATAATTTACCAGGCTTTCTTCACCATAGACTATACTCATAGCCCTGCCGCCGAGTACATATGAAGGCCTGACCAGTACAGGGTATCCGATCCTCGAAGCGATTTTTATGGCCTCGTCTACATTCATCGCAGTCCCGTTCTCCGGCTGGGGAATCCCAAGCTTCATTAAAATCGAACCAAATTTTTTCCTGTCCTCTGCAATATCTATTGATTCAGGGGAAGTTCCCAATATATTTACGCCTGCCTTCTGCAGGTCAAGGGCAAGTTTCAGGGGGGTCTGGCCACCAAATTGTATAATTACACCAAGCGGTTTTTCAGCATCTATTATATTCATCACATCTTCAAATGTAAGCGGCTCGAAATATAACCTGTCCGAAGTGTCATAGTCCGTGCTCACTGTTTCAGGATTGCAGTTAATCATTATTGTCTCATAGCCCATATCATGCAGTGCAAAAGATGCATGGACACAGCAGTAATCAAATTCTATCCCCTGCCCTATCCGGTTCGGCCCGCTACCAAGAATTATTATTTTTTCCCTCGTTGCAGGAGCAACCTCGGATTCATTTTCATAGGTGGAATAATAATAGGAAGTATATGCCTCAAATTCCGCTGCGCAGGTATCCACTGTTTTAAAAGTGGTTATAACCTGAAGCTTCTTCCTGAAGTTTCTGGCCTCGATCTCACTGCAGCCGCAAAGGTGGCCAACCTGGCGGTCGGAATAACCAAGCCTTTTTGCCTCACGTATCTTTTCACGGGTAAGGTCATCAATGCTGCAGCCGGCAAAGCCCTTTTCGAATTCGACAAGATCCTTTATATTATTTAAAAACCATGGATCTATGCGCGTGCAGCTGTATATATCCTCAATGCTCCATCCAAGCTCAAGGGCAAACTTTATATAAAATACCCTGTCCTGGTTGGGTATTGAAAGCTTATCATGAAGCAGTTCTTTACTTATGCTGCCAGCCCCGTCCGCTCCAAGCCCATAACGGTCTATCTCAAGTGACCTTATCGATTTCTGTAATGCTTCCTTAAAGGTCCTCCCTATGGACATGACCTCACCCACGGACTTCATCCTTGTGGTAAGTGAGATATCCGTTCCGGGGAACTTTTCAAAAGCCCATCTCGGGAATTTCACAACAACATAATCAATTGAGGGTTCAAAACATGCAGGAGTCTTTTTTGTTATATCATTTGGGATTTCATCAAGGGTATACCCGACAGCAAGCATGGTGGCTATTTTAGCTATGGGAAAACCTGTGGCTTTTGAGGCAAGGGCGCTGCTCCTTGAGACCCTTGGGTTCATCTCAATTACCGCTATATCCCCGTTATCAGGATCTATTGCGAACTGTATATTTGAACCCCCCGTTTCAACCCCTATTTCCCTTATTATTGCAAGGGACGCATTCCTGATTTCCTGGTATTCCTTATGCGTAAGTGTCTGTGCAGGAGCCACCGTTATGCTGTCCCCGGTATGAACACCCATGGGGTCAAAATTCTCTATGGAACATACTACCACTACATTGTCATTTTTATCCCTCATGACTTCAAGCTCTATTTCCTTCCAGCCTGCCACCGATTTTTCAACAAGGACTTCTGACATCGGCGATAGGTCAAGGCCGCGTGTCACTATATCGGTAAACTCCTCTTTATTGAAGGCAACCCCTCCCCCCAGGCCGCCAAGCGTAAAGCTCGGGCGAACAACAAGGGGGAATTTTAATTCTTCAGAAAATTCAATGGCCTCTGCCAGGCTGTGTGCATAACCGCTGGGCGGAACATAAAGTCCTATATTGGACATTGCCTCCTTGAACTTTTCCCGGTCCTCTGCCTTGCTTATGACTTCCGCATTGGCCCCTATAAGTTCGACACCATAAGTCTCCAGCACACCCTCACGGTCAAGCAGGACCCCCATGTTTAGCCCCGTCTGGCCGCCAAGTGTTGGCAGCAAAGCATCGGGCCTTTCGCGCTTTATTATCTTTGCCACAAATTCGGTGTTAAGGGGCTCAATATAGGTCCTGTCGGCAAATTCGGGATCGGTCATGATGGTAGCAGGGTTAGAATTTACAAGTATGACCTTGTATCCTTCATCCTTTAGCACCTTGCATGCCTGTGTACCTGAATAATCAAATTCACAGGCCTGTCCTATTATTATCGGTCCGGACCCGATTATCATTATTTTCTTTAAATCATTCCTTCTTGGCATAAGTCCTATCCAAATCTATCCTTTTTTTTTAGAAAAATTGTCAATTAATGCAGCAAACTTATCAAATATATATCTTGAATCATGGGGACCTGGTCCTGCCTCGGGATGATGCTGCACCGTAATGGCAGATACCTCCGGATATGACAGCCCTTCTATGGTCCCGTCGTTTAAGTTAATGTGGGTAACCTTATACGATGTACTCTTTATATCATCAAGGGAACCAGCGTCTACAGAAAACCCGTGATTCTGGGCCGTTATCTCTACCTTTCCGTTCTCAAGATTTTTTACAGGGTGATTGGCCCCGTGATGCCCGAATTTAAGCTTATATGTCTTTGCTCCAAGCGCAAGCGCCAGCAGCTGATGGCCGAGACATATCCCGAATACCGGTTTTTTGCCAATTAATTCCTTTATATTTGAAATCGCATAATCTACTGCTGACGGGTCGCCGGGCCCGTTTGAAAGGATTATCCCGTCAGGATCCATGGCAAGAACCTGCCTTACATCTGTAGTTGCCGGCATTACCCTTACAATAAATCCAGCCTCATCAAGGCAACGGAGTATCCCCAGCTTTATTCCGTAATCATAGGCAGCTATCACGTATCCCGACCTGCGCTGCGGATTGAAGGTGTATGGTTTTGTGCATGTCACAAGATCTACAAGGTTCCTACCCCTTATATCGGGGAAATCCTTTAGTTTTTTCATCAGCTCCCTGTATCCTGTATTATCCGTTGAGATGATACTCTTCATGGAGCCCGCATCCCTTATATGCCTTGTAAGTTCCCTTGTGTCAATTTCTGATATCCCAACCACACCATACTGCACCATGTAATCCTGCAGGCTCCTTTCGGCCTGCCAGTTGCTGAAATAATCAAGGTATTCCCTTACTGCAAGCCCTTTTGCCTGAACCCGGGAAGACTCAACATCATTGGCATTAACACCATAATTTCCAATCTGTGTATATGTCATGGTTACTATCTGTTCGCAGTAGGAAGGGTCTGTCAGTATCTCCTGGTATCCTGTCATGGAAGTATTAAATACCAGCTCTCCCATGACTTCACCCCGGGCGCCGAAACTTTTCCCTTCAAATACTTTTCCATCTTCCAGCATCAATACCGCATTCAAATCATTTTTTTCCATATACTATTTTTCCTCCACTTATGGTATACCTGACCACACCCCTGAGTTTCAGTCCCAGAAAGGCGCTGTTTTTGCTCTTTGAGATAAAATCCTCCCTTTTTACCACAAACTCAGCATCTGTATCCACCAGTGCAATGCAGGCCCTGTGCCCCTTTTCAATCCTGTTCTTTTCGATCCCCAGGATCTTAGCCGGACCTTCTGTCAGGAGTGGTATAAGTTTTTCGATACCCATACCATTTTCTGATACAAGCCTGGTATAACATGCTGCGAAAAACGTCTCAAGGCCTGTGGTGCCAAAACTTGCAAGCTTGAAAGTGGTATTTTTTTCCGTATCGAGATGGGGCGCATGGTCACTTGCAATGGCATCTATTGTCCCGTCTTTTAATCCTTCCATAAGCGCAGCCTGGTCGGCCCTGCTCCTTATGGGGGGTTTTACTTTAAAGTTTGTATTGAATGTTTCAAGAATACTATCATTAAAGAACAGGTGATGAGGGGTCACATCACAACTGATATTGGCACCACTACTCTTTGCCTGCCTTACAAGCTCAACTCCCCCGGACGAGCTTAAATGTGTTATATGTATCCTTGCGCCCGTCTTTTCCGCAAGCATTATGTCACGGGCTATCATAACCTCGTCAGCAAGTGACGGGATCCCCTCCAGACCCAGCCTGGTTGAGAATTCACCCTCGTGCATGAGTCCTGGTCCCGAAAAATACAGGTCTTCTTCATGCAGGATAAGGGGCTTTCCGAACTGCAGTGAATACTTCATTATTTCATACATCAGCTTCCCATCCATTACCGGCATACCGTCATCCGAAAAACCTGCCGCACCCGCTTCCGAAAGGATTCCCATTTCAGTCATCTCTTTTCCTTCCTGGCCTTTTGTAAGACAGGCTATTGGATATATCCTGCAATCTGTTGCCGATCCTGCAGTAAGGATATACTTTATGAGCTGCTCACTATCTGCCGGGGGATTTGTATTTGGCATTGCTGCAAGGGCAGTTACCCCACCCTTAAGTGCAGCCCTGGCTCCCGATGCTATGGTCTCTTCATCCTCAAAACCCGGTTCACGCAGGTGGACATGCATATCGATAAGTCCCGGTATTGCCGTAAGGCCCGAAGCATCTATAACTGAAACATCTTCCCCGGCATAACTTATATCTTTTCCAATTTCAGCTACTTTACCGTTTTCAATATAAATATCACCTGGGACTATTTTGTTTTGTCTGCTGTTAAAAAAAAACCCGTTTTTTATAAGTATTGCATTTTCCATTTTCATATAAACATTACTTTTGCTTTTAATAATACCCGTAATTCATTTACCTTAACAAATCTAAGACTGCCCCAGTACAAGGTATAGAAGCGCCATCCTTACAGCCACTCCGGCTGTTACCTGTTCATCTATCAGGATATTGTTTCCCTTTTCTTTAGCAAGTTCCATTATTTCATCATATATTTCAATTCCCCTGTTAACGGGCCCCGGGTGCATAACAACAGAATCTTTCTTCATTCTTGAAAGCCTTTTCATATCCAGGCTCAGGTAACGGTTATATTCCCTTACCGACGGGTACAGTTTCCTGTCCTGTCTTTCAAACTGCATCCTCAGCATATACAGGATATCGGTATCCTCTATTATACGGTCAATGCTATGTTCAACTTTAAATCCGCTCCAATCTTCCGGCAGGAGCATGGCCGGGGCAACTATGGTTACTTCAAGCCCCATCTTTTCAAATAAAGACTGGCACGACCGTGCAACCCTGCTGTTGATATAATCCCCCACAAGGGCAACCTTAAGGCCCTCAAGACGGTTAAAATGGTTTTTTATCGTATATATGTCAAGAAGGGCCTGTGTGGGATGCTGGTGTTTTCCGTCACCGGCATTTATTACCGGTACATTCACCACGGAATCCATTAGCTTCACCGTTCCGCTATCTCTATGCCTTATCACCAGCAGGTCCACCTGCATGGACAAGATTGTCCTTAATGTATCCATTATTGTTTCACCTTTTAACAGGCTGCTTGCCTGGGCAGAAAAATTCACGATATCGGCAGAAAGCCTCTTTGCGGCAATTTCAAATGAAATCCTTGTCCTTGTACTCGGTTCAAAAAAAAGGCTTGCCACAGTCTTTCCCCGGAGAGTCGGGACTTTTTTTATTTCCCTCCTGGATATATCCATGAAGGAATCCGCGCTTTCCAGTACCTGCATTATTTCCCCCGTATCGAGGTCATCTACTGAAAGTATGCTTTTTTTACTTAGCATCTTCCATCCCTTCCACCAGTATAACGCTGTCTTCAGCATCCGTTTCCCTTAGCTTTACGGACACCTGCTCATTCCTTGAAGTAGGAAGGTTCTTACCTACATAATCTGCCCTTATTGGAAGCTCCCTGTGCCCGCGGTCGACAAGAACCACAAGCTGTATTGTCCTCGGCCTGCCGAGGTCTATTATTGCATCAAGTGCTGCCCTTATGGACCGTCCGGTAAACAGTACATCATCCACCAGTATCACATTTTTATCCCTTACATCGAAAGGGATATCGGTCTTCTGGATATCCGATTTTATCCTGCGGTCATAGTCATCACGGTAAAAGGTAATATCCAGCTTTCCAGTCTGGACCCTGTTACCTTCAAACTGCTCGATATTTGCAGCAATACGGTGCGCAAGGGGGACCCCTCTTTTTTGAAGGCCTATTATAACAAGGTTTTCGGACCCCTTGTTGCGCTCCAGTATCTCATGGGAGATCCTTTTTATTACCCTGTCCATATCACTTTCGTTTAATATGTAAGCTTTTTCTATCATAAACGTTCACCAGCCTTGTAAATATCCGCAATTAAAACAAACTTCCTACCATAATAAAAAACCTTCTTACAATTAATGTAAGAAGGTCCACTACAGATATCTTATTAAATTTTATGGCTCCCGTACCGCCCATCCTTTTTAGCCTCTCCGGACTATTTTAAAGGTCAATTTATTAAATTTTTCCTTATGAAATACTATACGATATATTTTAAAAAAACAAGCAGTTTTTTTGCAGCATCATAAAAATGTGCACCATAAATTTATTCGAACTGCCCCTTAAATTCCACCCTTACGGTTTCCCCCGGGCAGGTTAGGGCAATTGCCTGTGCAAATTTTTCTCCTGCCGAAAATTCATTAAGCTCAAATACATCGAGCCCGCATATTTCTCCCTGCACGGTTCTCACCTCAAAGGCTGCTATTCCACTGTATTTGTACACGGCACCAAGATTTTCAATAATTAGGTCAAGACTGTAAGAACCCCCTGATTCAAGCTGCTGGCATGCAATCAAAAGATCTCCGCATGACACTTCAACTGGCTGGCCTTCCCCTGCCAGTTTTAGGTAAAACTCTGCATCTACCTGTCCGGCACCTGCAGGAATGATTTTCAAGACACCTGAATCCTCCCCGCTTTCTCCTGAAAATTCCTGCTCTCCGGTTGCAGATTCCGTCAAAATCCCTTCATCCGGTTCAACCGTTTCTAAACATTCTTCCGATTCTGACAGCATTATCCCGGAATCCTGTTCTTCTTCTTCTGCCTCTTCTCCTGCAGCCCTGCCGGTAAAAGACTCGTCTGTAACTGCTTTGTTTTCTTTTGCAGCACCCATGGACGGCAGGTATTCGGGAAGGATTTTATACAGGCCGAATCCGCTCAGGATCACCACAATTGCTGCAGCCGAAGCAATAGCCAGCCTCTTTATCCAGTTCCTTTTTACCGGATAGGTAACGGCATCTCCAATAATTACCTCATCACCTATCTCAAGGCTCCCGGCCGGGATATCCTGTCTTAAAAACTGTCCGTCGACTGTCACCACCACGCAGTAATTTTTATGCACTTCCAGGACTACTGCCTTCATCAGGAATCACTCCTGCCCAAATTTATATAACTAAAGCCTGCACCGATTGCCAGCACCATGGCTATTATATATATACGACCCCGCTCCAGTTTTTTCCGGTGCACCGGTATATATTTCATGATTTTCTTTAAAGGTAGCTTCCTGCTTTTTATCATTTCACCCAGCAGAACCTTATCGCCTGCTATGACACCTGCCACTTTCTGGTAAACATTTCTCAGTTCCGCGTTTTGTGGTGATGCTTTAATTAGGTCCTTCATTCTTATTCCCCACTTTGCCAGTATGCGCATGTACTCTATTACCTCAAGTTTTCGGTCCTCATCCTGTGTTTCCATACGGAACTGCTCCATGGATTTTCTGTCCCATAATTCTCCAGCCGCTTCCTCATCAACGGCTTCAGCTCCGGCGCCCCTGCCCCTGGCCTCCCTGCGGTAATAGTCTATAAGGCGCATACTTATAACCATTTTTGCAAATGAAAGGAACCTTCCCCTGCTTCCATCAAAGGAATCTACTGCTTCCTTGAATGCCATAAGGGATATGGAGAGCTCATCATCTGACCCGTACTGCAGATAACGGCCGGCCCTTTTTTGCGCCACGCTTGCAATAAATGGCTTGAACTCGGATATCAGCCTGTTTATATCCTCTGAGCCATTCCTTGCACCAGCTACTCTTTCTTCCAGTGACTTTCTTTTAAGTGCCATATGATTATCTTGATTTGGAATACGTTTGATTAATTATATGCAAAGCACGGATATTTTTCTATGAGGTATCTGGAAGGATTTTCATTAAAGCTTTCTTTACATAAAATCTTATATGGGTAAAATAATCATTCCTTTTTGACAAATGGCATGCAATTCATTAACATTTATTTATTGGTTTATTGATATAAAATGAAAAAGACATCTTTATTTCCCTGCTTTTTTTCACGGGCCATTTTCCTGGTTATATCAATGTTTTTAATGGTCCATCTTTTTTCATGTTCCAATAATGAATCCGCATCAGTGGCCCCGGGCTACAGTGATGAGTCCAGCTCCCCGGATCTGGCCGGTTCTTTACCAGCCCAGGATACAGGTACCCCCGAATTTCCGGAATATACCGGTTTTATAAATGATTATACGGGAACTCTTTCTTCCGGATGGCTCTCGAAGACCAGGCAGCTTGCAAAAAGCCTTGAAGAAGAGACCACGTGTGAGGTTGGAGTGGCAGTTATTGACAGTCTTGGGGGCATTCCAATAGAGGAATATGCAGCAGAATTGTTTGAAAAATGGGGCATCGGTAAAAAGGATAAGGATAACGGTGTGCTGCTGATTGTAGCGGTAAGCGACAGGCAGTTAAGGATAGAGGTGGGTTACGGGCTTGAGCCTTTCATAACAGACCTTGAAGCAAAAGCCATAATAGATGAGGCAATAATCCCTTCTTTCAAACAGGACGAATACGGCCCCGGAATATATAATGGTGTGGCTTCAATATCCAACATAATATATAAGGAATGGGATACAGGGCCTGGTTCATCCCCTGCGGAAATAGCCCTGATTCCACCCAGGAAACCCTTCGTAGAAACATGGGGCTTTCCGTTTCTTATAGTCTTTTTATCCGCCAGCCCCTGGATAATAATCGGGCTTGTTGCACTTTTTCTTTTCCTGAGACACTATATCAGGGAACATTTTTGCCCGGGATGTAAAAAGCTTGGCATCAGGAAATATATAAAGGTCCTTACTGCACCAACTTACGAATATTCCGGAAGGCAGGAAGTTGAAAGAATATGCAGGTACTGCGGCTTTCATGAAATTAAAACCGTTACCATTCCCCAAAAAACAAAAGCAACTTACTCCTCCGGAAGCCATGGAGATTTTTCTTCGCACAGTTCAGGAAGTTTTTCATCAGGAAGCAGCTCATCAGGCCACAGTTTTGGAGGGGGTTCTTCAGGAGGCGGAGGGGCAAGCGGCAGATGGTAATATTTTTTACCATTGTAATAGACTGAACCCTACTTTTCGGGCGCAGGCAGGAAAATAACTGCAATAAAAACCATTAATGGTATCAATACAAGTAAAATCATGAATAACCAGAATCCTGCCTTATCAGCCACAATACCAAGCAACCATGGAATCAGCATGCTACCAGCATTTACAAACAGGATTATCATAAATGATATTAATGTGCTGTTAAGCTTTTTCGTAAAGCCTGCAAACGTTATTGAAAGTGGAACTATTCCGCTTATAAGAAAACCTGTCAGGGCATAACCTGCCATATACCCGGCCGGCCTGTTCAAAAATGCAGTCAAAGCAAGTATTATAACGGCAAAAAGATTTCCAAATAAAAGGAGACGCCTGATATCATATTTCAGCGTTAAAAACGAAAAGGCAATTCTTCCGGCTATAATTCCTACCCATAACATGGAGACCGGTATTATTGAATATAAGGCACTCGATTTCATTTGCTGCACCATAAAAGAAGGTATCCATATGGATAAGGAAACCGCAATTCCCCCGTATAAAAAAGATATGAAGCCAAGTATCATCATTGTCCTGTTTTTTAATGCCATAAATACATTGCCGGAAGCAACATTTGCAGGTATCCTTTTACCGGCAGGGGTCATCCTCCCTAAAATGATATATGCTATCAATAATATGAGGCAAAAAATTCCAATTACCAGGAAAACGGTGTTCCAGTCCGGTCCCTTTCCAATCAATATGCCTGAAAAAAACGGGCCCGTAAGGCTCCCTATGCCAAAACTTGCATGCAAAAGGTTCATATACAGCCCGAGCCTTTCGGGATATATATCGGAAATACAGGCGTTCAGGACTGCATCAACCAGCTTTATACCTGCACCCGCAACAAAAAACATCAGCAGCAACAGTCCGTATGATGGTTTCAGTGTTATTGCAAATAACGATAATATAAAAACACTGAATGCAATATTTATAAGCAGTGACTTCCTGAACCTTTCAGCAAACATCAATCCTAAAAACAATGCAAGGATTCCGCCAATTCCCTGAAACAACACAATCAAGCCGCCTGAAGATAAAGATATACCATAGTGAACCATAAATACAGGTATGAGCGGCCCGATCATTGTAACAAATAAACCATCAACGGCCATAATGATATAAATAATAACAGTAAGGGCTGTGATACTGTTTTTTGGATATTTATTATGGGCGGGACTCATTTCCCTCTTTTTGTCTGAAGCCTGCATGCTCAATATGAACCTTATAACATTTTAGTTTTTTTACCCGCTTCACTGAATACAAGGATTCGTTCACCAAGGTCCGGATATTTCCTTGTTGTCCTTTCTGAAAATAGTCCTTCTTCCAGATCAATGCTGGCCCTTCTTTCATGCCCGATAAGAGCCCATGCGGTATCCACCAGGTTATGGAGTTTTTTGTTTTTTAAGATCCCGCAGACAAATGGCTGCCTTGGAGAGTTTATGTCTTCACCGCAAATCTGGAAAAGTCCATATTTTTCACAAAGGCCCTGTACCCGTTTTATCTGTGCCATGGTGTTTCTTGTGGGAATATAGGTTACAGCCTTAAATCTTAGCTCTTTTATTACTTCGAAAAGAAATTCGAGATAATCATCTTCGAACTTCTGGGGTTTTTTATCCCCTGTCACTGAGTCAATAACATCACCAAGGTAAGCATATGCGGGTATTGACCCGGTACGCTCCGCGAGTGTTATAATATCCCTGACATCAGGACATTCCGCTCCGGCATCTATGTAAAACCTTTCAACCAGGCTGCTTTTTAAAACATTAAGTATGTCATATTCATAGAAGATGTTTTTTTCATCTTCGAGGTATGCAAGATTTTTATCCGGAATTGTAATTCCCATCTTATCCCTCAAAAACCCGGTTACTGCTTTCCCTTCAGGAAACTTCTCCATGATTTTTTTTGCAAGTGAAAACAGGATATGCCTTTCCGTGACTGTTCCCCCGCGGTTATATGATGAAACAGGCAGGATATCCTTTTTGTAGTTAAGGCATATTGAAAAAGGTTCAAGAATTTCGTTCAAATTATCAACCATTGAAATGTTGCGCCTGTTTCTCTTTATACGGTAAGGTTCAAAAAAGGCATCCAGGCTGCCGACACTGACATCGGGAACTCCATGGATGGCAACATAAGCTATGGATTCCTGATCAGGATTATTAATGCTTCTCCCCTTCAGGGGAGTATTTGAAAAATCAACCCTGCATTCAACTCCTTTTGTGGTGGCGACTCCGGTAATCCTTCCAGCTTCCATGAATTCTTCTGCTCCCCTGATTGTATCATGGTCCATTATGCCTGCGGTAGTGAGTCCGGAGCGCAAAGCCATCCATATGGCCATTGTTGGTTCATACAATGAAAAGGAAAAAGTCGTGTGTATATGATTATTAATATAATAATCTTTCTGGATACCAGGTGGCCTGCAGTCTTCAAGGGCAATCTTAAGGTTTGCCAAATTTTTTTCGGGTTCAGCATTATTCAGGAGATTCCCGTATTTTACAATCTCATCATATGCGATATTTTTTTCACTCATTTTTAACTTTTACTATACCATTAGCTATCCTGCCAAAAAACAAACCCGGTTTATAAACCGTAAAAAATAACCAAAAAATAATCAAATATCTTGAATAAATAATTCTTTTAATTATACTGCTATATATTATAAAAGAATCTGCTTTTTTCAATATATTTAATAAAATAACTTAAGGCAGGTAAGGAATAAGGGTCAGGTTGTCTTAATAAAAAACCGTAAATTTAAGCTTTTTAATTTTATAAAACAAGAAAAATTTAAGGATACAGGTCAC
>JAFGDA010000096.1 GCA_016932375.1 Actinomycetota bacterium
ATTATGGATTTGTATTATAATTGATAGAATATATAGCGGGGGATTTACGATGAAAAAATTGGTTACTTTTAAAGATATAGACGATGCAAGGAAAATACTTGATTTGCCGGATTCTGCAAGCATGGAGGATATTAAAAATATTCACAGAAAATTAATGCTTAAATATCATCCTGACATTCATCATGATAGTGATGTAAAAAATGCATATGAAGAGAAAACGAAGGAAATAAATCATGCATATAAGATAATAATGAATTATTGCGCAAAGTATCCCATTTCTTTTAACAGGGACAGGGTAAGGGAAGTAGAAGAAGGGGAACGCATAGAAGATCATTTAAGAAGGTTTTATGGTGGCTGGGTGACCAAAGAAGAGTAACTCAGGGGTCTTTTTACTATTTAAGGAATTTTTTGGTTATCAACCGTTTTACTGTAAAAATAATCTGTACCAAAAACAATTATTTGGTGTATACTGTTATAATAATATTATGGGTATATGTCCATAACCGGTAAAGCAAAAGTATTATAATGATAGGGCATTAAATATTGGAAGAAGTGGTTTTTAAAAAATTAAATAAAAATCATTCGTGATTATATAATACCGGGTATGGAAAATATTACTAAGCAAGGAAAGGCCGGTTTGCGATGGGGATTGTTGGAAATGATGAAAATAAGCAATTATCAGATGAAGTCGGTAAAAATATTGCCGGCATAAAACATAAGTTCATTGTGATGAGCGGAAAAGGCGGTGTAGGTAAAACAACGGTATCGGTAAGCCTCGCGTATTCGCTGGCCTTAAGAGGTCATGGTGTGGGTCTCCTGGATGTAGACATTCATGGTCCCAATGTAAACAAGATGCTCGGATTGGAAAATAAACCGCTAACTACTACCGGGACCAAAATTAATCCGATAAAGGTATTTGACAACATGGAAGTAGTGAGTACCGCTTCTATAATAGAGGACCCGGATACCCCCATTATCTGGAGGGGTCCGCTAAAAATGAAATTGATAAAGCAGTTCCTGGGGGAGGTAAACTGGGGGCCGCTTGACTACCTGATAATTGATTCACCTCCGGGTACAGGTGATGAACCATTGAGTGTAGTGCAGCTCATAAGCGATCTTGACGGTGCAATTATTGTAACTACCCCCCAGGAGGTGGCCCTTCTTGATGCAAGGAAAAGTATACAGTTCGCAAAAAAGTTAAATGTTCCTTTCATCGGACTCGTGGAAAACATGAGCGGACTGATATGCCCGCATTGCGGCAAAAAAATTGATCTTTTTGGCGAAGGTACGGCCAGGGAAACAGCGGAAAAGATGAATGTCGTATATCTTGGAGAGATCCCGATGGACCCTGAGGTCATTAAATTATGTGATAGCGGAAAGTTGTTTGAGTCACTTGACAAAGAATCAGCAGCAGCCAAAAACATCATGAAACTTGCTGAGGTAATCGAAAAATATTCTGATTCCCAGAAAAAAGCTCTATAAACTTATTAATTGTTTTTTTAATGACTTTATTTTCGCATTTTTATTATATTTATAATGGTGAAAGGAAGAAATGAAGATAACTATTCTTGTTGATAATTATGTCAGTTCACGGAAATTAAAAGCCGAACATGGCTGGTCCGCTGTGATAGAGGACGGAAATGAGAAGATTCTTTTTGACTGCGGCCAGAGCGACCTTCTTCTGGATAATGCAAAAGTCTTAGGGTTTGATTTGAATGAAATTACTAAAATTGTGCTGAGCCATGGCCACTATGATCATACAGGGGGATTGCTTCCTTTATTAAAATATCTAAATAGGAATATCGATATATATGCCCATCCATCAGTTTTTGAGGAAAAGTTCAGCAGATACAGGGGATTTAATGGATTTAATGAAAGCAGGTATATAGGGATCCCTGAAAAAATGCAGGTATATGAAAAAAAGGGGGCGAAGTTTTTGCTCAGCAAGGATCCAGTTAAAATCAGCAGCAGCATTCTTTTAAGCGGACAGATAAAAAAGGAAGGAATAATTGATGAGGCTTCCGGTTATAATGATGAACATTTTTTTATAAAGAGTGGCGATAAATTCGTGAACGATCCTTTGCTTGATGATATCTCGATTTTTATAAGTCTACCCGGTCTCCTGCTGGTGGTAGCCGGGTGCGCACACAGCGGGATCATAAATATTTTGAAGAAAGCAGGGGAGTTAAAGCTTATTGATAAGGAAATGGCAATCGTAGGCGGGCTGCACCTGTCGGGTGCCGGAAAGCAGGATATCGACAATATAATCAAGGAACTGCAAAAATATGATATCAGGCTGCTTGTACCCTCACACTGCACAGGGATAAATGCATTCGTTCAGCTAAGGAACAGTTTTGAAGGGAAGTGTATATTTGGGTGTTCCGGAAAAGTCCTGGATTTCTAATTTTAATAAGAAACACCCTCAGGTTTCTTTTTCATAATGCTGCCTTATTTTATAAAACGGCATGACAATAATAAGGATTGACAGTATCCCTACCAGTACGGTAAAAACAAGGTTAATTATGTGGTAGTTGAATCCTACCGGTATTGCAATGGATTCGCTGAAACCCAGCATCACAAATACCCATACGAAAGCAAACTCATATGTACCGAGGCCTGCAAGGGCATGGGTCGGGAGTACGGCCGAAAGTTCGGCTGCTGCTGTTGCCAGGAGTATGACCCAGTAATTAAGGTCAGGGAAACCATAGCCCATCGGTTTCATAAGGGAATGTATCATAAAGTAATAAATGCTGAATTTTACAATCCTTATGACGATTGATAGAAAATAAACTTTTGTGTAGATTTTTCTTTTCTGGATTATCTTTATATTCTCATTTATGTCCACAAGTTTTTTA
Source organism: Actinomycetota bacterium (assembly GCA_016932375.1). Classification (GTDB taxonomy): domain Bacteria; phylum Actinomycetota; class Humimicrobiia; order Humimicrobiales; family Humimicrobiaceae; genus JAFGDA01. Next base: position 2,856 of record JAFGDA010000096.1, read on the forward strand.
TAAAGATAATTTATTATCCTGAACCTGGTCCACCTGGTGCGGTTAAAAATCCACTGTAAAACTTTAATGATTATGTCAATTATTTTTGAGAGGAAGAACAATATCATCAGCGATACGGCAAGAAGCGCCAGGGCTATGAATATGACGGTAGTGGAAGAAACCGAATATTTGTTTATGCCCACTATGATTATCGAAATTATTATAAGTGAAAATACTATTACCTGGTCGAATACAAGGGCCACTACGAGGGTTGATACCCCTATTTCAACCGGGAATTTAAATTTTCTCTGGAGGACATAGATATAGGAAAGCTCTCCTGTGCGTGCAGGAAGAACCATGTTAAAGGCATTCCTGATATGTGAAACAAAAAAAAGGTCAATTAACCGTATCCTGCCGGACCCTATAAGTATCTTACTTCTGTAACCCCTCAGGAAACCATCAAGGAACATAATGGAAAGGCCGAGGACCATGGTGGGCTTATATATGTTTAAAAATGCATCTTTTATAGTTTTAATTTCCACTTTATTCAGCAAATAGTAAACAAGAAAAATACCAAAACCAACCACGACTATAACGTTTATGATCCTGAGTATAACCATCATTTTTTGTTTTAAGGCCACAAACCCTCTTTTCTGTGTAATATTTACCCCTGATTATAACAGATAAATTGAAGCATAACATAAATATCACAATGCAAATATTCCGTATTATTTTTTTCCTTTAAATAATATAGAATATACTTCAAGTGGCTTAATAATCGAAGAGGATGTCATGCAAAATATTGCGATAGTAACTGATACTACATCTGATATTCCTGCAGAATTAGCCGCAAGTTATAATATAGAAGTTGTGCCGTTATATGTTGGATATGAAGACAGGCAGTTTTTAGACGGTAAAGAGATAACCAACCAGCAGGTTTTTGATAAGCTTAAATCAGGCGTAAGGGTCAATACATCCGGCCCATCAATAGGTGATTTTATAAATATTTACAGGAAGCTTATAGAAATAGGGAAAAAGTCATTGATCTATTCAATCCATCTGAGCTCAAGATTATCTTCCACTTTTAACGCTGCTTTCCAGGCAACGAAATTCTTTCCCGGTACAGAAATAAAGGTTGTTGATTCAAGAACTGCGGCAATAAGCCTTGGTTATATTGTCCTGGAAGCGGCAAGGGCTGCTGCAAGGAATGAAAGTCCGGAAAAAATAGATATGCTTATTGATTTCATGATAAAGCACAACAGGCTGTTTGCCACTTTTGAAAACTTTGAATATCTTTTTATCGGGGGAAGGGCACCGGTTCTAAAAAAGTTCCTGTCAAAATCAATAATACTTAAGCCTATCCTGATCCTGGATAACGGGAAGGTTAAACTGAAGAAGTTCGCAAAGAATAAAAAGAATTCGATAATAGAGCTCTATAAACAGGTTAAAAAAGATGCATCCCAGGCCTGCAGGAAAAAGTTTGGGATTTTTTATGGCCAGGATAAAAAGCCTGCCCTCGAGCTCGAGTCCATGATAATGAATGATTCAAGGATAATTGTAGATGAGATGATCCTGACTGAAATAACAACAATTATCAGTGCGCATACCGGTCCCGGTATCTGGGGAGTGAATTCCTGCCCTGTACCAGAAGAATTATGAAACCTGTAAAACATAAAACCTAAGGATTGTTTTTATCATCGTCCTGTATGGAATCAAATATCTCAACTGTCCATCTGGCTGCATTTCCGCATACCGATGTGCAACCCCATGTGTGAGCCCCGGCTTCTTCAAATTTTTTCGACTCATCAGGGTCGACTATATAGAAAGGTCTTCCATACAGTTTCCTGTGGATCTGGGAGCATGTTACAGTGCCATATTCTTCAATAAATTTTTCATGCAATTTTTTAACGAAAGTGGCCAGCCTCCTGTTCTTTTTTGATCCTCTCGGGTCTTCAGGATCTGTCCCGATGTCGGAAAGCCCCCTTCCGAATTTCAAGCCAAGGAAAAAGATGCCTGCAAGGTAAGCGCCACACATTCCGTCTCCCTCCAGTCCGCCTCCTGCGGCAAAACCGCTTAAAGCTTTGAAAAAGCTGTCATTATCAATCTTATAAACATCCATTAAGGCTTTGATTGTGCATTGTGAGCAAAATTTCCATTCTTTCTCATATTCAAATGCCAGGTCGTATGCTTCCTGCATTTTTGTTTTTTTCATTATTATAAACCTTTCTTTTACTTTATTTTGGAAATAAAACCGGATGAAAACTTTTAAACTTCTAAATTTTTTCCTGCCAGGTATTTTATATCAAAAACCAGGATAAGCATAAAAATATTCATATGGTTTTGTTTCTATCATGATAAATCCGGTAGTCTAATCTAAGAAATTATATAACATATATATTTAAGATGGAAAGTGGATATCTACCATATGTTCAAAAAGTTAATATTTATTAATTTATCCTGGGCAGTGACGGAGATACCGCGGGTTATACAGAAGTCATGCGAAAAATGGTATGCGTGGTGGTGTTTTAAAAAAGAAAATATCTTGATATATAAAGATTTTAGCGGCTAAAATGTGTATAATTATTTTTGCAGGATTTACGTATAGCCTATCCTGGATAGAGAGGTTTTTCCTGCAGGCAGTCAAGCCGCGGGCGGTTTTATCCCGGGGCGGTTAGCTCAGCTGGTTAGAGCGCTGCGTTCACATCGCAGAGGTCATTGGTTCAAATCCAATACCGCCCACCATAAGCGGTCAGGTTCTCCCGTAAAATGCAGTCATACCAATTATACCCCCGTTTCTATTGACAGAAAATCATTTAATGGTAATATTAATAATATCTGAAAACGTTATTAATATCGTTATCAATGAATAAGAACATTACCTTAAAAGATGTTGCCAGGGAGGCAGGAGTTTCAATACCAACTGTTTCAAGGGTATTAAATGACGAGAAGTTTGTCTCAGAACTGGTCAGGGAAAAAGTAAAAGAAGCTGCAAAAAAATTAAACTATCATCCCGAATGGTCTGCCAGAAGTTTAAGATTAAGGAAAACAGATATTATCGGTATGATAATACCCAGTGTAACCGATTATTTCTTTTCAAGCATTGTCCTCGGTGTTGAAAGATATTTTAGAAGAAAAGGAAAAGAACTGATACTTTTTAATACAAGCAATGATGAGGTTATTGAGGAAAAAGCTATAAAGCTGGCAATATCAAAGAGGGTAGAAGGGATCGTACTGGCCACTATATGTAAAAATAATAAGGTTATAGGGTCCATGATAGAGAGTTTTGGGACGCCTTTTGTGCTGGTGGATAATAAAATTGAAGTTGAAAAGGTTGATTTTGTTTTGGCTGATGACATAAACGGGTCTTATAAATTAATCAGACACCTGATAGAAGTACATGGCAACAGGGAGATAGCCTGCATTAGTGGTCCTTTTGATGAATCAAGTGGATTTGATAAGCTATATGGGTATAAGAAGGCCCTGGTTGAAGATGATATTCCTGTGAAGGAAGATTATATTAAGGTTGCGCACTGGAAGAAAAACGAAGCTTATGAAGCTACCAGGGAGTTATTATCCATGAAAGACAGGCCGGAAGCCATTTATTGCATGAATGCCAATATGCTGATAGGTTGTCTCAGGTATTTGAATGATAAGGAAATTAAGGTCCCGGATGATATATCGATTGTAACATTTGACGATTATGATTTTGTTTCCGCCATGAATCCACCCATTACCACACTCGAGCGTATTGACCTTGAAATGGGAGAGAAAGCGGCAGAATTATTGCTTGAAAGGATAAATGGGGATGGTGGGGATTATAAGGAGATCAGGATAGGCGCTGATCTTGTTATCCGGAAATCATGCGGGTGCAAATAGTAAGGATAATAATATTTTTATTGATTATGAAAACGTTATTAATATCGTTACCGGCATTTTTTACCTATTCGATGTTTAACTATTTCGTATGCCGCATAGATGAAAAACTGCGCATGTCCATGCATAATGTCTTCTATCCTATTGATGGGAACATAGGTGACTATCCAAAAATGATAGAGCACACAGGGGAAGGCGGTACCGATGATGATATCTAGGCCCCGGATGGCCGGGACACATAGCTTCTGTTGACACGTTACACCAGGTTTTTAGGGATAGCCGCACCTTTCGGGTGCCGGGAGACAATTGGTTATTGATGAAGGGGTAAATTGTAGGATTCATACTTTAAATATAAAGAGATTCCTGAACGGCTACGGCATGAAAACAGGTAATTCGGAAAAAGCATATGAATTTAACAGGAGGTGATTAAGAAAAAGAAAGTAAGCTGGAATTTAAAATATTAAGGAGGGGTAATGATGATTTAATGCAAGCTAAGAACTAATCGTAAGGCAGTTTTTGGTATTTTCAGTAAATGATTATTGTGGACAATTGAGCCTGAAAAATCAAATTGATAAAATCCGTTGAAAATGACATGCGGGCTTAACAGAAATGGTTTTATCTCATCCTGATAGGTACCTTGAACTAAATAAAAGGAGGGTATATTAAAATGAAAAAGATAATATTTTTATTGCTTGTAATACTATTTACGGTTTCCATGCTTTTCATGGGATCCGGATGTAAGGAAGAGGCTGCAGCCGCTGAAGAGGAAACGGCCGGGGAAGAGGCTGCACCGGAAGAAGAGGAAATGGAAGAGGCAGAAGAACCGGAAGAGGAAGCAGAAGTTGTTACTCTTAAGTATACCAGCCTCAGGACGGAAGATGTGGACAGGGTAAACAGGATAAATGCAGTATTCATGGAAAAATATCCCAATATAATAGTGGAGTTTGAGCCTGTCAAGAATACTGAATATGACGCCTATTTAAAGACCTCCCTTGAAACAGGAGTGGGGGCCGATATTGTAATGCTCAGGTCCTATGACGGAGGAAGGCAGATTTATGACGGCGGCTACCTGGTTGAATTAAATGACATGATACCTAATTTTGATGAATTTACAGGGAACTCGGTAGGCGCATGGAAAACAGAAGACGGGGTTATATATGGGGTCCCCTATTTTGGGTCCATAACGGGAGTATGGTACAACAAAGACATCTTTGCAGAATATAACCTAAAACCGCCTGCTATATGGGATGAGCTTCTGTCCATCTGCGGCACCCTGAAAGATAACGGGGAAGTGGTTTTTGCTCACGGAACCAATGAGCCCTGGGTGCTAACCGAGACCCTGTACTGCGATCTCGGACCCAATTTTTACGGAGGTGAAGAGAGCAGGCAAAAGCTTATTAACCGGGAAATTAAATTCACTGATGAAAGGTTTATAAAAGCTTTTGACGCCCTGTATGGACTTGTCGATTACTTCCCTGTTGGTTATGAGGCCATAGACTATGTCACAATGCAGCAAATGTTCTGTAATGAACAGGCAGCCATGTTTATTGCAGGTTCATGGGAACTTGGAGTAATTGAGGATGCAGGAGTAAATGCCGGATGGTTCGGTCCTCCTGTGGAAAATGAGGGAGACAGGATGCAGTATGCATTCTATGCAGATCTTGCCCTTGGCATTAATAAGGATTCACCACATGTGGAGGAAGCGCTGACATACCTTAAATGGGTGGCAACGGCTGAGCACGCCTCCCTGCTTGCAAATGAATTACCTGGCATGTATCCCACGATGACAATAGATTTCAAAATAGACAATACGCTGTCACAGGACATAATAGACATTGCCAAAAGGGATGATGTAGATACGACAGGGCAGTTGATGTGGGAGAAGCTTTCTTCCCAGGAACCGAGCGGGGCCGGTCTTCTGGATGAGGTATGCCAGAAGTTTTTAAATGGAGACATGACTTCGACAGAAGCGGTCGAGTATGTGCAGAAAGGCCTGGATACATGGTATTTTACTGAGTGACAAAAAAAATATCCGTAAGATTGTGTAATCTGCGCCTGGCGCAGATTACACAATAACCTGAAAAATAAGATTATCATTGATCATGAAAATAGTTAAAAACGTAAAAAAAGCCCGTTATTATATATTTTTATTTTTACTCCCGGCACTGCTGATATATACGGCATTCA
>JAFGDA010000097.1 GCA_016932375.1 Actinomycetota bacterium
TGCACCAAGCTTTCTGCAAAAGATACCCGGACAGATATTACAGGCAAAAAATCCAAACAGTATTGGCAAATGAAAAGAACAATAATATTGCCCGCATTTATCACGTTTATCACCTTATATATCGGTAAATAAGGTAGCAAACTATAGAATCAAAATTTTTATTAAATTTTGTATTATATATATTTAAATAAAATATAGATATATATTTTTTTAATATTTTGAAACATTGATATATTTATGCTAACATATAATGGTAATTACAGTTGTAAGACTTTTACGTTCAGGAGGGTTAAAGCATCAATTGTGCATTTGGTGCATCCCTGCTTTTTTAATGAATGGTGTTTTTTGGTGCCGTACTGGTAGTTGATTATTGTTAATGAGGGTTCTCTTATTAAGTAAATTATTGCAGATATGAATTGTTTCTATGGCAGCTTTTAGTGCATTAACAGTATTTATCCAATAAAACGGCATTAAGAAACCCGGGAACCGGGGTGGAAATGGATAAAAAAAGTAGGAAAGGGTCACTTGAACATTCAGGAATCATAGAAGAGAACGAAAAAATGGCAGGGATCCTGATGGGCTCAGGGGAAACTGTCGCTGCGGAAAAACTGCTGAACAAAAATATTGAAATGGGGACAGGGAGTTCCCTTACTTACGACATGCTTTTAGATATTTACAAAAAAGACAGTGATTATCATAAGATAATAAAAGTCCTGAATAATGCAATCAAATATTCGGATGACTCCCAGAAATACAGGAAACTGAAAAAGGGCCTGGTGACCAGGAAATTAATGCATGATATAAGCATGGCAGAAGAAAAAGGGAAACTAAAATAATAGGCCAGTCTATTGTCATTGAAGCTTGAATTTACTGGTAACCGGATATCTCCTGTCTTTACCGAAAGCCCGGGCGGAAATCTTAACTCCGGGTGAGGCCTGCCTTCTTTTATATTCGCTTCTGTCAACCATGTTAATAACATCCCTTACCATAACAGGGTCAAAACCCATGCCCACAATTGAATTATAGCTGCGATCCTCTTCAATATAGCAAAAAAGTATCCTGTCCAGAATATCATAGGGCGGCAGACTGTCCCGGTCTTTCTGGCCGGGCTTTAACTCGGCGGAAGGGGCCCTTGCAATAATGCTTTCAGGGATAATATTATTGTATTTTTTGTTAATGAATCTGCATATGGAATAGACAGTGGTCTTGTATATATCCTTTATGGGAGAGAATCCCCCTGCCATGTCGCCGTAAAGTGTACAGTATCCGACACTTATCTCGCTCTTGTTACCGGTTGACAGGACAAGCCACCCTTTTTCATTGGATACCGCCATTATTATGTTTCCCCTGATTCTTGCCTGTATATTTTCTTTTGTCAGGTTAATCTCCACATCTTTAAAGAGGGATTTAAGGTTTTTAAGGTAGCTTTCAAATATTTCCGTTATTGGAATTACCATGTGGTTTATTTTAAGGTTGCCTACGAGGGTAAATGAGTCTTCAATGCATTCACTGGAGGAAAAACAGGAAGGCATAAGTACGGCAGTTATATTTTCCCTGCCGATTGCAAGGGATGCTATTGTGGTAACCAGTGCCGAGTCTATTCCGCCGCTTAAGGCAACTACTGCCTTTTTAAACCCGTTTTTAAATATGTAATCCCTTGTGCCAAGCATGAGTGCTTCCAGTATTTCTTCTTCCGGGCAGGAAATAAAATTGGAATATTTAAGGAGTTTTGTGCCTGTTTTATTATTGGGAGCCCTATACGGACAGCATCTTTTTAATAATGCAGTATTTTTTTTGTAATCAAGGTCAACTACTTCAATCCTGTTTCCCGCCTCTTTCATTCCATGCTTCTGTATCCTGAACCTCGAATCCTTTAGCCTTGCTTCTGCTACCCCGCCCGGATCAATATCCCTGATAATGAAATCTTCCCTGAAGGGCCTGCATCTTGCAACAATACTGCCCTTTTCATCAAGGATAAGACTGTTGCCGTCAAATATTAGTTCGTCCTGTCCTCCCACCAGGTTTACATAGGCAATATTGACCCTGTTGTCATATGCCCTTGTTGCAAGCATCTTTTCACGCTCATCGATTTTTCCTGTATGATAGGGTGAAGCGGATATATTAATTATCAGATCCGCACAGCCCTCTATCGACTGTACGGTGGCAGGACCATTGGCATAAAAAATGTCCTCACAGATATTCAGGCCCACCAGGTTATTTGCTATTTTAAAAATATAATCCGTTTCTCCTTTGCGGAAATACCTTTCTTCATCAAAAACCGAGTAATTGGGGAGACGCTGTTTATGGTATACGGGCCAGATACGGTTGTTATAAATTACTGCTGCCGAATTGAATATGGACCCTTCACGGCTGTCGGCAAAACCGGCAATAACAATTATATCAGGAGCCACACTCTTTAGTTTTTCAATATATTTAAGGTTCTCGTCTATGAAGGCTGTTTTAAGCAGCAGGTCTTCAGGTGGGTACCCTGTAAGCACAAGTTCCGGGAATATGACAAGATCCGAACCGCTTTCCCGCGCCTCTTTTACATATCCGGAGATAAGCTTATAGTTTCCCCTGATATCACCGACTGTAGCATTTACCTGTGCCAGGAATAATCTTAATATTGTGGCCACCTCCTGTCATTGATATCCCGATTATGTATTTATATTAATTAATCCAGCTTTTAAATTCACAATTGAATTTTTTATAATTATAACAATTTTTATGCATATTTTGTGTTTTTTGCTTCTTTTTTTATCCGGAAATTACCGTAAATTTTATAGGACGTGATAAAACCTATAACTGTTTAAAAACAGGGTCAACGGGTAAAGAGCTTTTTGGATCATCAATTTATAGTGGTATTAATACAATTATTTGAATATAATATGTCTTTGACCCGTAATAAATTACCGGGAATTTTTTATATTTGAGTAACCGGCCAAAAAACAGGGCCGGGCACATTGGAGAAAATATATGAATCTGGAAAACCTTGATACTGCACTGGAAATAGAAGAAGAAAAGGTTAGCGAACGCATCGCAAGGGTCCTGTCCTATGTATTTGACGGGTCATATATATCCATTCCAATATTTTTTATAATCTGTCTCGTGGCAGTACAAAATGTACCGCAGGCAATAGGCTGGGCTTTCTTATGTGTTTTATTTGGGGTGATAATCCCATACATTTATATACTTATCCTTTTTTATAAAAAGAAAATAATTGATATGCATATACCGGATAAAAGGAACAGGATGAAACCACTTGTGATGTCATTTTTAAGCTATTCGATGGGACTTGTCGTAATGCATATCCTTAAAGCCCCGTTAATCCTGAAATCAATTTTTACAATAAGTGTTATTTCTTCTGCAATTTTTATACTGATAACAAGATTCTGGAAGATAAGCCTGCACGCAAGCTGGATAACTTTTGTGGTGATAACATTCTATGTATTATTTGGCACCTGGATGCTTGCGCTGACCCCGCTTGTCCCCATAGTGGGCTGGGCAAGGGTAAGGATAAAAAGGCATACCATAACCCAGGTAGTGCTTGGCTCGGGGATTTCGTGTATAACCGCCTTTCTCATATATAATTATTACGGTTTCGTAAGTTTTTTTTCCTGGTAAGATAAGATTATTCCAGGGGTGCTTCTTGCATAATTTTTCAGGCTGGTATTTTTACCTTTAAAGCATGTATGTTAACTCATGCAGCTTGTAGGCAATAAAAAGCTCAATACCCATAAGCACAAGGGCCAAAATAGATGGAATAACAAGGTATTTGCTGAAAAGCCGTCCGGATCTCTGGGAAAATGATGGAATAAGGTACATCATGGTAAGGTTTATAAAGAAAAAGGTAAATAATATGGAAAAAGCCGACAGGTAATAATAAACATATTTTAGGAATTCCAACCTCAAAAGAGTTATCACGATAAATACAGCAATTAAAATAAGGAACGTTACAAATGTCACGGGCCGTTTGAATATTTTTTCATTGCCCGGTTTCTTATAATACTGGAAGATAAACACAGGATATATTACTATCATTATGGCCGTACCGCACAGAAACCCTGTTATGAACCTTATATTGTTATTGGTCTGGTAAAGCCCAAGGTAGGAAGAAATACCATCAAATACCGTTGAAAGGAAAAAGGCTACAAGTATGATAAGTATATAAGCCGGGGGAAGATCGCCCTGTTTTTTCCTGAAAAATATAAAAAGCAGCAAAGCCGATATAAAAAAACCTGTATAAATTCCGAAACATCTCGCGCATACAGGCAATATCACACCACCTATGCTGAAGCTCCTTGCAGTTATCTGGTGGCATACTGAAAAACCTAATATTTCTATTACCAAATCAAGCAAATGGCACAGATCCTTAACCTGCTTATACCTTATGATATTATTTTTATATCATAAGGTTTTTTCTTTTAGCCAGGGGCATTAGCTATTTCCCCTGTATTTATATGTATCAATGGCACCAATATAATTGCCGGCCAATAAACATTTTAGCAGAGTTTACTATAACTTCAGGTAAAATTATAGTTTTAAAAGTATAATACTGCTAAAATTACCATAATATTTTTAATTTAAGGACACTTTTAAAAGGATACCAAGGATGATATATGATTTTCATACCCATACGTTTTTATCTGATGGGGAGAACAGCCCAATTGAACTGGTAAGGTTCGCTTATGCATATGGTTACAGGTGCATTGCCCTGACTGATCACGTGAGTTATTCAAACATGGAAGAAATTATAAGTGCCTTAAAAAAGGACGCCGGGCTTGCCGGGAAATACTGGGATATAAGGGTGATAGCCGGTGTGGAGATTACCAATGTACCTGCAGGAAGCATAGGGGGGATGGCAAAAGATGCAAGGGAAATGGGCGCGGAAATGGTTGTGGTACATGGGGAGTGTATTACCGAGGAAGTTGAACAGGGCACCAACAATGCCGGCCTGCAATCAGGCTATGTAGATATCCTTGCGCACCCGGGCCTCTTTACTGCTGAACAGGCAAGGATGGCTGTAAAAAATGATATATATATAGAAATCACTTCAAGGAAGGGCCACTGCCTTACCAATGGGCTGGTGGCAGCGGTTGGGAGGGAGGCAGGTGTAAAATTCCTGGTTAACAGTGATGCCCACAGTGCCAGTGACCTTTTCAGGGGGGAATTCCAGGAGAAAGTTGCTGAAGGAGCAGGGTTGAGCGGAACAGAAATAAGCAAGATATTCAATGAAAATATTAAGGATTTTTTAAAAAAAATTGGTGATAGATGAGTTATGGTTTATAATAAATATTAAATAGACTGGAGGGAGCAATGGATGAACAAAATGATGAAGTAAAATCCGGGGAATTCCAGGCAGGGGAAGTTAAACCTGAAGAAGTTAAAACGGGGGAGGCTAAAGATGCAGGAATGGAAGCAGAGGAGGTAAAAGCAGAAGTGGTAGGTGCTGAAGATAAGGCAGGTCCGATGGCTATCGTTTCCCTGATATGCGGCATCCTGAGCGTTTTATGCCACTGTGTCCCCATAGCCGGTTCTTTTATTGGATTTATCCTGAGTGTAGCTGCAATAGTTACAGGCATACTTGAACTGGCCAGGATTAAAAAAGGCCAGGCAAGCCCAAAGGGCAGGGGTATGAGCATTGCAGGTATTATCCTCGGCGCAGCCGGAATTGTGTTCGGGATTATCTGGATAGTAATAATAAGCGTTGCCAGTTTTACTGGAGTGTTTGGTGAATTTTTTAGGAACTGGCCGAATTATTAATAATAAACCTGGAATCATTATTTTATATTTTAAGTTTTATTGGCGGAGGGCTCTGCCATCAGTTGCCTGAAAGGTCCTTTACCTCCGGGAATTTTTATATGCCTCTATGCGCACGGTGTACAGGTATATATTCGGGGTTTTTACTTTCGCTTATCTTTATCATAATTCTTGAAAGGACCGTAAAAGGAAAGTTTCCCTCAATAAAGATGGTGATGATATCAGTGGGAGGGATTCTTGTAATGGGGGCCGAAGCGGTGCTTTCCACTTTCTTGATAATAGAGTCCTTTGGAACAGTAAGGTTTATCACAGGATTTATGGCAGGATGGTTTATTGCATACCTCCTGCTGCCCCTTAAAAACAGTGCAATGTTTTACAGGTACAGGAACCAGCATTATCTGGAAAACACCTGGAAATTCATTGGATGGCTTTTAATTGCACCGGCAATGATACTCCTGTTTATATATACATACAGGATTGCGCTTCTGTTCTGGAGCTTATTGGCGGTAACCGGGATGCTTTTTTTTATTTCATTCGTATTGCTGATCATTTTCTTCTCGCTGGCTAAAAGGTTAGCAGGCAGCATAAGGTCGTGGAAAACATATATTATCAGCATTTCTTCAGGTCTTTTATGTTCTGCAGCCGTTATTTCTTTTTTTTCCTTCATAAGAAGGTTTTTGATTTAATAAAAA